>CAZPCO010000501.1:0-2874 GCA_964585025.1 uncultured bacterium
CACCCAATCGCGCGATTCTTTGATTCATACTCTTATACTCCTTATAAGCGCGCCTGATACAGGCTTGCATACAAACCTGAAATAGTTCTATTTGATTTTACTGATTATCTCCATAGGTGTCAATGCCAACTGGAAATAAATTCCTCAACGTATGTACACTGGATCAGCCACATTTTGAAAATCCACAGTATTTGCAGATTACACAACCGCCGTCGTGTTCCAGGCCTTCGCCGCATTCAGGGCACACAGCTCCTGGTTCGGGATTATCAACAAGCAGGTCTTTTTTGCCGGAGGCACGGGGTTCGACAACCGGAGGCAGATTCTTGGCAAAAGTATCGCGGGCACTGAGATGGTACTGCTCCAGAGCTTTGCCGATTGCGTCCGGGCAGGAAAGAACCTTGATGCCACCTGACATTGCACCCTTCTTGATCGTCGACATACACCTGATGCCTTTGAGCTGATCAATGATTTCCTGAACGTCAATGCCAGCGCGCAGAGCCATTGAAACGAGTCTTGCAGCTGCTTCAGACTGAGAAGGACAGCCGCCGTTGCGGCCCAGACTGGTAAAAACCTCACAGATTCCCTTTTCATCGCTGTTTACAGTTACATATAGATTGCCACAGCCAATTTTGACGCGTTCGGTCACTCCGACCGTTCTTTCGGGTCTGGCCCTGGGTGTTACTCGTGGGAGTTCTGTTGACGCCGGAGATTTTGTTTTTTGCCCCTTGCCGACGTTCAGAACCTGCTCTTCGCGTGAACCGTCTCGATAAACCGTAACCCCTTTGCAGTTGAGGGTATAGGCCAGTTTGAATACGGTTTCCACATCTTTCTTGGTCGCCTCGAAAGGAAAGTTAACGGTTTTGCTGACGGCATTGTCGGTATGCTTCTGAAAGGCAGCCTGCATGCGGATGTGCCATTCCGGGGAGATGAAATGACTGGTTACAAAAACCCGGGCAACATCTTCCGGAATTTGACTGAAACCTTTCAGATTGCCCTGCTGGGCAATTTTTTCCATCAGTTCATCAGAATAAAAACCACGCTCTCGGGCAACTCTGACAAAATCATTGTGCACTTCGACCAGCTTCTCATTATCCATAACATGCTTTTCGTAAGCGATGGCGAAGAGAGGCTCGATACCACTTGAGCAGCCTGAAATCAGGCTGATTGTTCCGGTGGGGGCAATGGTCGTCACTGTTGCATTGCGCATCGGCAGCATCTTTTTTTCAGCAAAAACTGATTTGTCAAAATTCGGGAAAGGCCCACGTTCTTTGGCGAGTTCCTGCGATGCCGACCAGGATTCGCGTTTAATGAAGCCCATGATTGAATCTGCCAGTTCAAGAGCTTTTTCAGAGTCATATGGCAGATTCATTTTTATCAGCAGGTCTGCCCAGCCCATAACTCCAAGGCCAATTTTACGGTTAGCCTTGGTGGTTTTATCGATCTCAGGAATTGGGTAGCGGTTCTGATCGATTACATTGTCGAGAAACCTGACCGCGAGGTGTATTGTCTCTCGAAGTCGGTTGTAATCGATTTCAGGTTTTGTTGCGGAAACAAATCTTGCCAGATTCAGCGAACCCAGATTGCATGATTCATAGGGAAGAAGGGGTTGTTCGCCGCAGGGGTTTGTTGACTCGATTGCAGCTACTGCGGGTGTGGGCTGATACCTGTTGATGCGGTCGATGAAGACAATGCCCGGTTCTCCGTTGCGCCAGGCACGTTCGACGATCATATGAAAAACCTTGCTGGCTTTGAGAGAATTGACAATCTCTTTCGATCTTGGGTTGATGAGATTGTATTCGCTGTCGCGTTCGAGCGCTTCCATGAACTGATCAGTTACCGCGATGGAAATGTTGAAATTTGTCAGCTCATCGTTCTTTTCTTTGCAGGTAATGAATTCAAGAATATCCGGGTGATCGACGCGAAGAATACCCATGTTGGCCCCGCGGCGGGTGCCACCCTGTTTAATAGTTTCGGTAGCGACATTGAAGACACGCATAAACGAGATCGGGCCAGAACTGACGCCGCTTGTCGAAGAAACCAGATCATTGGCCGGTCGCAGCCGTGAAAAACTGAATCCGGTACCGCCACCAGACTTATGGATCAGGGCGGCGTTTTTTACAGCATCGAAGATGCCTTCCATTGAATCCTCGACGGGTAGAACAAAGCATGCAGACAACTGGCCCAGTTCCTTGCCCGCATTCATGAGAGTCGGACTGTTCGGAAGAAAGTCGAGGTCTGTCATGATCCGGTAGAACTCATTCTCGAGCTGTTCGACAGAATATTTGCTGTTGTGATAATTGTTTTCAGCTGCAGCGATTGCCCTGGCAACTCTTCTGAATAATTCTTCGATCGTTTCCGTGGGCTTTCCATCAGGACCACGGGTCAGGTATCTCTTGGCAAGCACTTTCTGGGCGTTTGGAGAAAAGCGATGGGAAATGGTGGTGGTTGCGTTCATCTGGCCATCCTTATTTGATATGAAGATCATAAAGCCGGCTCTACCGCCGGCAGGGTGGTTCTACAGGTTCATCGCCCCATTGAGAAATTCGGCGACTTTGTCTGATTCAACTTTATGTATTATGGTTTTGCCAAGGGCTACTGGCAATATGAACTGGTAACTGCCCTGGCTTTTTTTCTTGTCCTGGGAGAGATTGCTCAAAATTTCTTTGCGGTCGAACTCAGCTGGTATTGTTGTTGGCAGGCTGAATTCACTCAGAATTGCCTTGAGGCTTTCGGAATAATCTTCTTCGAGAACGCCTGCCGACTCTGCGGCTTTGATTGCCATCAGCATTCCTAGCCCAACAGCTTCTGCGTGATGAAGTCTGATGTAGTTTCCTGCCGCTTCGAGTGCATGCCCGAAGGTATGGCCAAAATTGA
>CAZPCO010000502.1:0-1962 GCA_964585025.1 uncultured bacterium
AGTGAGTCGGCACGGAAAGTGTAAGGATGCACCTTGAGCCCGACGCGGTGGGCGCGTTCGACGAGGTCGGTCAGCCTGGCACGGCCGGAAGCATCGATTCCGCTGATGATCTGAGTGATTGAAGGCCCGATACCGTAGGCGTAACCCGCAACTTTTTCGACGTCAAAATCTTCTTCGACGAGCTGAATCAGCCGAAATTCACATTTGAGATCTTCCTTAATGCGCCTCAATTCATCAAAATCAAAGCATTGTAGAAAAATGGGATCGGTGCTGCTGTGATAACCGTAATCTGCAAGGGTTTTCAGCACAACAGCGGTAATGTCGCGGCCTTCGTTTCGATGCCAGGCCGGCTCTTTGATTTCAGGATAAATACCGATGTTGCGGCCGGTAGAATGGTTGAGGCCTTGAATCATCTCGATTTCTTCGCCGAGACTGGAAAGTCTGAACTCAGACTTGCCTGCCGGGAAACGCCCTGAAAAAACTGGTTTACCGGTAGCAAGGTCGATGCGTTCGTTAACCATGAGGGTTTTTATCTCGGCGAAAGTAAAATCGATCGCATAAAATCGGCCATCAGAACGTTTGCGGTCTGGAAAACGCTTTGCGACATCGGTGACCGTATCAAGATGGATGTCGTGAATGACCAGAGGGATATTGTCGCTGGTAAGCACAACGTCCTGTTCGAGATAGTCGGCATCCATGTTGTATGCCAGAGCTTTGGCAGGCAGTGTATGTTCAGGAAGATAGGCGCAGGCACCGCGATGAGCTATATTGATGGTTTTTTCCATGGCAGAAATGCTGTGCAAACCTCCGATCATCATTAACAGAGCAACCGCAATCTTTTTCATACTTACCTCGCAGAGTTTTTATATACTGAAATTATATCAGCCCCTGATCGGCTTGCATAATCTTATTTATACTCTTGCTCTGCAGTTAAAAAACGTATAGAATCAGGGCGATTTCGCACCGCTTTCTCAATCAGATTGGAGATAACCCACAATGAAGAATATGTACAAAATGCCCGTGATCAGGCTTGACGACGAAGACGAACCCCAGGCCCCCGATGCAGCCGAAGAAAAGGAAAAGGGCACCGAAGTAAATGAACTCGTCGAACAGAAACTGCTGGAGAAGCGCCAGATTTTTCTCTGGGGTGCGGTTGATGACGACAGTGCAAAAGATATCGTCAGCAAGCTTCTTTACCTCGAAGCCACGAAGCCGGGTGAAGAAATCACCTTCTTTGTCAACAGCCCCGGTGGCATCATTTCTTCAGGTATGGCGATCATCGACACCATGCATCTGATCTCATCACCGGTAAAAACCGTGTGCATGGGTCTCGCGGCTTCGATGGGTTCTCTGATCCTTTCCGCCGGCAAGAAAGGCCAGCGCTATGTTTTTCCGAACGGCAAGGTCATGATTCACCAGCCCAGCGTCGATTATCTCTACGGTCAGGCCAGCGATCTCGAAATTCAGGCCCGCCAGATTCTGCGCACCCGCGAAGCCGTGGCCGCAATGCTCGCTAAAAACTGCGGCAAAACTAAAGACCGCATTCTCAAAGACCTCGATCGCGACTATTGGATGGATTCTGAAGAGTCTATCGAATACGGTATCGTCGACGCCGTCTATAAATTCTAAGAAAATGTCATTGCGAGGGGTGCAACCCCGAAGCAATCTCTGAACATTGGGCATGAGACTGCTTCGTCGCTTCGCTCCTCGCAGTGACAATGTGTGTTATTGCGAGCTTTGCCCGGTCGCTGAGCATTGTCGAAGCGACCAGTTCAACGCCGGGGTGTCATTGCGAGTGAAGCGAAGCAATCGCTGCCCTTGTCATTGCGAGCGAAGCGAGCAATCTCTCACCACCTATAAGTAATTGAAAGCCCTATGGGTCGGGTTAGACTGCTTCGTCGCTCTGTTCCTCGCAGTGACAATGTGTGTTATTGCGAGCTTTGCCCGGTCGCTGAGCATTGT
>CAZPCO010000502.1:2062-2827 GCA_964585025.1 uncultured bacterium
CGAAGCGACCAGTTCAACGCCGGGGTGTCATTGCGAGTGAAGCGAAGCAATCGCTTTCTAACAGGAATATCATGGAAAATTATTTTGCCGAAACGCGTTTTGCCGTAACCATCTGTGATCTCGATGCAAAAATCGTCTACATGAACGACCGCTCCTGCCAGGTTTTCGAAAAATACGGCGGCCGGTCCCTTGTAGGCAAAAGCCTTTTCGAGTGCCATAAAGAACGTTCCGTCGAGATGATCAGAAAATTTCTGACAACCGGAGACAGCAATTCTTACACCATCGAAAAGGCCGGCGTCAAAAAGCTCATTCACCAGACACCATGGTACAAAGACGGCAATATTGCCGGTCTGGTCGAGCTATCGATAGAACTGCCCGCCGAAATGCCACACTTTGTCAGAACTCCCTGACACCCGGCATAACCTTATTTGCGTTTAAAAAGGCCTCGCCAGCCGGTTGGCTGCTGCATGGTCGGCAATTTTAGACGCGGCGCCAGACCGATCGATTCGGTTACGAAATAGACTTCTTTTTCGTAACTGCGGGCCAGTTTAACTATTTCCTCGATGTCGATGCGCCGGCACGGAACTTCGATTTCCTGAACCGTGCGATCTCCGTCTATGCCGTCGAAAACCATGACCTGATAACCCAGGCGCCGTAATTCATCGGCTACTACCCTGCCCTTGTCAAAAAATATGATGCGCAGCAGGGCGTTGCCGATCGCAAAACGCTTCTCGATCATGATGCCAACGACGTTGCCCGAAGCAT
>CAZPCO010000503.1:0-2813 GCA_964585025.1 uncultured bacterium
TACGCCGGCGAGGATCACTGTAGAAAGCTTGAGATAGACGCCTTTGCTTCGCCAGAAAATATGAGCGCCGAAGGCTATGCCAGGCAGTCGAATTATATCAACGAGCAGGGTGGTTTTGCCTATACTGATCCTGATGCGACCAAAGTTCAGATTGAAATTGACGCAAAGAGCAATAACTTTTCAAACGAAGAAGCCATGGCCTACCAGCAGGAAATGATGGAGCACGCCCGCGCGAAAGAAGATAAAGCCATGAATGGTCAGAAGGAGCTGCAGAACATCGATAATCCTGGCAGCAAAGAATTGTGCGAGTCGGACATCAGGAAAGATCGTACTAAGGCAGCTAAATACCGTGCCCGCGGCCTCAAGGTAACTGAAATAATTGCCGCCCGTAATGCCGCAAAGGCTGCTGAAATTGCGGCCATGACCGACATTGAAATTAAATTTTCCAATCTTCCGCCCGAATCTGATTATTCAGGCAAAACCGATATAATTAACCGTGATGCCCAGCTCCGTGATTCTTCAAATCGCGCCCGCAGAGCTGAAGCTGCCGGCGGCGCCATGAACGAAGCTCTCTGCAACAAAGCGGTGCGTAATTTCAACTCGGTGATTGCCGATACGGTCAAGGTTGGCGGCAATGTCGACGAAGCGGTAAAAATAATCGCCAGAACCACGCATCGCCTGCCGCCCGGTCAGCAGGGGCAGTCGATCGATGATCTGATGATCAGAAACCCTGATCTTGCCGAAAAGGTAAACTTCGAACTGAAAAAGATGAACCTGAACCGGCCATCGGTGAATCAGAAGCCGACTGTATCGACTGGCGGCGGCAAAGCCGGGCTGATCGCCCTTGTTCTCGGCCTTGCGAACGCCGGTTTGAACGTAGCCAACAGCAGTGCCAGAGGCGATACGACCACGAAAATCCTCTGGGACATGAGTATCGTCGGCCCGGCAGTCGATGCGACATCGAATTATACAGCCTCCGAAGTAGAGCGGCTGATGAAAAAATATCGAGATGCCGGCGAAGATACCAATTCTTTTTATACGAAGCTTAAAGTGCTGGCAGAAGCATCTGTAAAAGGCACCATCAAGGGCACGACGCTTGGTCTGCATGAGGCCTTCAACAATCTCACCTTTACCGGAACCGTCATTTCGGCTGGTAATCTGGTCGTCGATACGCTCGGGCAGGGTCTCGATACCGTCAATGTGCTCGATACGACCTATGCAGAAATGCAGAACCAGAAAATGGAACAGGAAATACAGAACGCCATGGGCGCCAGATTTGGCCGCGAAGCCGTGGCAGAACTCAGGAAACTGGTTTCATTAGCCGAAAGCATCAGGTCGATTCTTCGGGTAAATATTACCGACGCGCGTCGGATCTGCCGGCAGGGCGACAGCCTTCTTCAGGATTTTCAGGCTTTTCTCCGCCAGTGCGGTGAAACCCCTGGCGCTGCCCCCGCGGGCGAACTGGCAGAAACCGAAGCGCGGCTTGCTGGCTGCCTTAAGGATTCGGCCGCTTCTCTTGCCGGCCTGAACGGCAGGGCGAACGCCGCCCTCGCGGCCCTGCTCGCCGGTGGCGATCCGATGGCCGCCTCGCGTGAAGCTGCTTCTCTCATTGATTCTGCAGATCAGGAAGCCGGAATTCTGGTGCGGACAAAAGCTGAGATCGACCGTCTTGCTGCCGGTGCCAGCCCGGTAGAAGGGCAGACTCAGGCTGTTTATGCCGACTATCTGGCCAGATTGCAGGAACTTTCAACTCAGTCTGGCAAGGATGCCGCAGTGATCAGGCAGAATGAAGTTGATTTCATTAAGGTTATCGAAAAATTCAGGAGTCTGAGAGAGAAGGTCGACAATGCCAGGCGCTATTTCGCTGACCGACGGCAATCAAGAGAGGGCGACTGGATGATAATTGAATCTGACCTGAAACGCATCGCCGCACCCGATGGAACCATGCCTGAAGGTTTTGCCGCTGAAATCGGCACCCTCGAGCGCCTGCCCGAGAAGATCAGGGCCGGCCTGGCTGCTGCGAAGGTGCCTGCCGTGCTGGCCGGTTCCGGTCAGGGCGATGGGGCCGCTATTGCTCAGGCGGCCGTCGGTCGCCTGTTGCCGCCTTATCAGGCCGATGAACAGGCTCTGGGGGCTCTCAGAGAAGCCATAAGAAGATTGCTTGGCGAAGTTGATAAAAGAAAGGTTTCGTCTTCTGAGCAGACTGAAAGGCGCAAGCTGCCCTGCGGTCACTTCCCGGGCGATCCAGAATGCGGAACTTCGCGTTGCCGCATTATCTGCCAGGATGCCGGTTGGATTGTCGAATGGCCCGGTACCAGACCGGATGCCGGTGACCAGAAACCGCAGAATGACGATGCAAAGCATTCGGGTGGTATTGATCTGAAATCTCCGTCAGTGTCTGTCGGTGGCACACAGGCCCCGAACTGTTCAGATAATCCGGATTTCCAATAGAGGAATAAATATGTCTACAGATGCAGATTTCATTGAATTCGTCGTTGACCAGATTGAATGCCGCGACCGCGTCAGGTTTTGCAAAATGTTCGGCGAATACGCGCTTTATCTCGATAACAAAGTTGTCGCGCTCGTGTGCGACAACCAGTGCTTTGTAAAGCCGACTCCGGGCGGCCGGGCATTTATCGGCGAAGTGACTGAAGGTTTCCCTTACCGGGGCGCTAAAGCGGCTTTTCTCATTGAAGACCGCCTCGAAGACCGCGAATGGTTCACCGAACTGCTGCAGATCACCGCCCGCGAACTTCCCGCCCCAAAGCCAAAGAAAAAGCGCCCCAGATGAAAATCCTGTTTGCCCTGAGGTT
>CAZPCO010000504.1:0-2799 GCA_964585025.1 uncultured bacterium
ACCACAGTTAAGCTCGAAAGAGCCAGCACTGAAAATAACAAGAAGATCAGGGTCGAACTCGATATCGAATGGAAAGAGCCGAACAGAAAATTCAACCTTGGCTTTGGAACGGTAATCGTAAAATATGGCGCATAATAGCAACCGCCGGGGGGTAACCCTGGTCGAAATGATGATTGTCGCGGCAATACTGACGCTTCTGCTCGGGTTTGCCTGGCAGTTCTATTTCGGTGGTCGCGAAACCATGCGCCACACGGTCAGTCAAAGCCAGGTACAGGCTGACACCCGCATTTTCCTCGACCAGCTCGAGCTGGAAATGACTTCGTGCTATTCTTTTGTCGAAGTAGATTCGACCAACAAGAAGTTCTCATTCTACAGCTTTACCTACTCCAAGGTTTCACTCGACGACATCTATTACGACACTTCCGGCAACCCGCGCAGTACCGGCAAAGACAGCGACGCCCGCATCATGGTCGCCAAATATGAATACCGCTGGGAAAACGGCAATGTCATCAAGAAGCGTACCCCGGGCTTTCTCAATTTTCTGCAGGAGCCGATGAAGTTCGTACAGGGCGATTCAAGCGTCTTCACCAACAACTATGGCCCGATGGAAAAGACCGTATTGCGTAATATTGCCGACTTCGAAGTCAGAGGTTATTCGCAAACCCCTGACCCAGAAAGCGATACAGGCACAAAAATCGAGCTGCTGACGACTGAAAAATCTGCCGACACGGCATTCATCGTGCTGCGCCTGCATACAATGAAAGATGAAGCTCCCAACCGGCGTGATGAAGAACTCGATATCGTCACCAAGTTTTACAGCAACACCAAGCTTGCAGAAATAGCCAACCCTGGCTATTTCTCGTCAACTGACAAAGACGGGAAGTACTAAAATGGACAGGCGCTGGCCGATAGTCGGTATAACCATCCTGATGATCGTGCTGATCTACAATTTTCTGACCATGATTTTCAAGTCAGACCAGAAAAGATTTTCTCACGACCGCATCTATGTAGACTACTCCGACTATCGACACGGGCCGAAAACGCCAAAAACCTCAGGCGGCACTGCTGCGCCTTCACATCCGAATGCCTACAAAGCAGCCCGTGAGGCCAGGGAAATCAAGAAGTCGATGTTTTCAAACGTCATGACCGCAACTATCAGTTCATACAACGCTTATATGAACGAATCGCTCAAGGACAAACCCTCGACGACCGAGGACTTCCCGAAGCCGCGCACCAATCCGCAATATGATCAGATGATGGGGCTGGCCAGACAATCTGTACCCGCATTTCAGGCAGGGCTGCAGTTTTTTGCGGCCGGCAATTTTGAAAAGGCTCTTGCCAGCTTCAATGACGCCCTCAACAGCGTCGATCAGATGGACGTCAAACATCGTGTCGACATTCACAGCATGATGGCGGAATGCTATCTTAAAATGAAGAACGATGATGGTTACATCCAGAACAAGATACGCCAGGTTCGCATGGAACGTCGCCTGAAAAAGATTCTCCAGGACACCTTCCCCGAAAAACAAGACAAACTGGCGCTTTTCGACTGGTCAACCACCCAGGAAGCTTCCAAACAGCTGTTAAGAATGCGGTCACTGGCAGCACGCGGCGATTCACCAGAGCTGCAGCTGATGCTCAAACGAGCCGAACTCGACCTCGAAGTCGCCCGCAAGGTCACGCAGTAACCCCCTGCGGCAGTTTGTCATTGCGAGAAAGCAATGCCTTCGATCAGAGTACGATTGCTTCAGGGCGATGCCCTTCGCAATGACAGGCGCGAAAGTGTCATTGCGAGAAAGCAATGCCGTTCAATCAGAGTACGATTGCTTCAGGGCGATGCCCTTCGCAATGACAGGCGCGAAAGTGTCATTGCGAGCGCAGCGAAGCAATCTCAATCATTTGCGCAGCAATCCCCAGTTTGATCAAATTAATTCAGGCATAAAAAAAACGCCCCGTTACCGGGGCGTTTTTTAATATCGCTTATTCAGCAGCGGGTTCTTCCATGGCAGCTTTGCGGGAAAGATTGACGCGACCCTGGGCATCGATTTCGATAACCTTCACCTTAACTTCGTCGCCGATGTTCACGACATCTTCGACCTTGTTAACGCGGCGGTTTTCGAGCTGGCTGATATGGATCATGCCTTCGATACCGGGGAGAATTTCGACGAAGGCGCCGAAATTCATGATGCGTTTGACCTTGCCGACGTAGATTTTGCCTACTTCAGCGTCTTCAGTGACCTGACGGATCATGAAAACGGCCTTTTCATTGGCTGCCGCATCGGGGCTGATGATAAGAATCTTACCATCATCGCTGGCTTCGATTTCAACACCGCATTCTTCGGTGATCTTGCGAATCATCTTGCCGCCCGGCCCGATAACGTTTCTGATCTTTTCCGGATCGATCTCGATCGTCACGATGCGCGGAGCGTAAACAGACAGTTCAGGGCGGTGCGTCTGAATTGCTTCATTCATCTTGCTCAGAATGTGCATGCGCCCTTCTTTGGCCTGTTTCAGAGCCACCTTCATGATATCGAGGGTGACGCCGATGATCTTGATATCCATCTGCAGGGCGCTGACGCCATGAGAGGTACCGGCCACCTTGAAATCCATATCGCCGAAATGGTCTTCGTCGCCGAGAATATCGCTGAGGATCTTGAAGTTATCGCCTTCTTTGATCAGACCCATGGCAATACCGGCAACCGGAGCCTTTATCGGCACCCCGGCGTCCATGAGGGCCATGCTGCCGGAGCAGACTGACGCCATCGATGAACTGCCGTTGCTCGACATGATTTCGCTGAC
>CAZPCO010000505.1:0-2795 GCA_964585025.1 uncultured bacterium
GGATCACCCTGTTTGAATGAAGGTTCGCCCTCTTCGTCCAGAATTATGGTGCCAAGGCGTGGCAGGGGTGCAAAAATCGCTGAACGCGCACCAACAACGACCGGGCAGAGGCCGCGGCGTATTTTTTCCCACTGGTCAAAGCGTTCGCCATCTGAAAGCTTGCTGTGCAGGATGGCGACGCGGTCGCCGAAACGGTCGGTGAAGCGCTTCATCATCTGTGGAGTGAGAGATATTTCCGGTACCAGAACGATCGCAGTGCGCCCGCGGTCAAGGATTTCGGCAACCCAGCGCAGATATACTTCAGTTTTGCCTGAACAGGTAACGCCTCTGACCAGCACCGGCTTTCGGTCTGTGGCCTCAGCGGCTTTGATGGCGGCTATGACCCGACTCTGGTCTTCAGAAAGTGCCGGCGGTGGCGTTGCTTCCCGGCGATAATATTCTTCGGTCGCGACGAGGCGCATAACCCGCTCTTCGACTTCGATCAATACCCCTTTCTTTTTCAGCTGGCTGATCGGCGCACTGCTGACCTGGGCGGCCCGGGCCAGAAGTGCCGCTGTCGGAGCGGTTGAAAAGGTGTTCAACGCCTGAATGGTCTGCTTTTCCTTTGGGGTCAGTTTTTCAATTTCAATTGGTTTGTCAGGGTTGAGGCGCAGCACTGTTATCAGCTTCGGCCCCTGGGCGGGTTTTATGTCGTGCGATAGCTCGATTTCGCCGCTCTGCAGCCAGCTGTTGACTGTTGACGGAGCAAGGCGGAACCGTTCGCGGAAACTCTGCAAAGAAACCCATTCGTTGTCGGCCAGCCATTTGAGGGCTTCATGCCCGTGCGAGCATGCGGGGCTGCATCTGATCAGTCTGGTGATACTCTGTTTGATGCCGCCCGGGAGCATGCAGTGCAGCACTTCTCCGATATTGCAGACGCAGTCTTCTGACAGAGCACGAGCCAGCGTCAGCAGTGGCGCCGAAATCAACGGCAGCGGGTCGAGAACTTCACCGAGCGCAACGGTTTTAAAATCTGGTCTTTGCTGGTGGACCCCGGTTACATAGCCGATCAGGCGACGATTTTGCACTGGAACGACGACGCGGGCTCCGGCTTCTGGTATTTCACGTCCTTCGCCGAGGTGATAGGTCAGAGTGCCATCGCCGATCGGGTCTGGAAAAGAAACTTCAACAAAAACCGTCATGGCTGGCAATTCTCGGCGAGTAAGGAAGCCTGCATCAATAATGAGCCGGATTTTGATAAATTGCCTGCTCTGTCATTGCGAGCGTAGCGAAGCAATCTCAACAAAACCTGGATTGCTTCAGGGCTTTGCCCTTCGCAATGACAGGGTTTGGCCGGGAATTTATGACTCATGGCTGGTTTTTTTTGTTTTCTTCGCGGGAAAGACAGGTCTGCAGATATTCTGCCAGCCGCGAAAAGCAGCATTGGCCCGTAACGTCAGGTATCAGGCGGGTTCCATGCGTGTCGATAACCGTCAGACCGTTAGGCAGGCGTTGTATGAAAATTTGCCTGCGATCGGGGTTGACAGGCGTTTCTGGGCCGACGAAAATGACCTGATAAGCTGCGCTGCCTTTAAATTGCGGTACAGACTGACAAAGCCTGCCGTCGGTATCGACTCCGGGCCCATCATAGGCTGAAATTACCATATCTGCCTGTTCTTCAGCCTCGGCAATGCCGATGTTGCGTTTTTCGAGAGCATTCTTGAACCGCTGCAGCCATGCCGGACACGGCCCGGTACTGTGTACAAGCGCTTCAGGAACAGCATAAGTGATCGTGGCTGAGAGCCGGCGGTTAAGAGTTTTTGCTGCCATTCTGGCAGTGAGGTCGGCAAAAACCTTCTGAAAAAAATGTGGCAGCTTCATCTGCTGCTGCGGAAGTTCGCTGCAGAAAAAACGTTCGTTGTCTGCAGATTCTGCCGGCATCTGCTGTCGGTTCTGCAGAATACAGACCATCCGGCATCTGCCAAGAATATATTCGATCAGAGGGTCTGCAGTGACGCCGCTCAGCAGTTGCTGCTGAAACAGGGTGGAAGGAGCCACGACAACTGCGACATCATATTGCAGTCCGGCAAAAAACCAGCTGGGTTGATGTGCGGCAGTCAGAGGTGAATGCCCGCAAATTTGCTTGAGCGGCGCTTCGGCAACCCAGTCATTCGCATTGTCGATCAACGCTGCCCGTATTTCAGAACCGCCATGTGCAAAAAGCATTGCCAGCTCAAGCGCAAGCGTGCCGGCAATGCCTTTTCCAAATGCAATCAGAACGCGGGTTTTATTTGTCCTTGTCCTTGATTTCAATTTCCAGGGCCCCTGTAGCGATTTCTTCCATAGCGATCTTCACATAGTTTTCGTCGAATTCTTCGACCAGGCGCTTCTTGCCTTCGACCAGCATTTTTACGCGATTGGAGATTGCCATCACTGCATCGTATTTGTTCGGAATTCTCTGGGTAATTTCAGTTCTCGAGCGGAATTTCATTCGTCAACCTCCGTTGAATCAATTTCAGAATCTACAATATCATCATCATGGTTTTCGCCCATTTCATGACTTACTTTTTTGCCGAGCATGCGCATTGCGGCAGTTTCTGGGTTGATGGCCGAAAGAATCACATGATTCGATTCGGTCACAACAATGGCGCGGGTCTTTCTGCCATAGGTGGCGTCTATGAGGCGGCCCTGTTCCTTTGCGTCTTCTTTGAGGCGCTTGATCGGAGCAGAACCCGGGCTGACTATTGCCACGATGCGATCAGCCACCACAACGTTTCCAAAGCCAATGTTCAGCAGAAGAGCCTTCATACTCCGCT
>CAZPCO010000506.1:0-1974 GCA_964585025.1 uncultured bacterium
GCCAGCAACTGGAAGACCCCCTACCCGGCCAGCTTTACAGGACTCGAATTGGCTGAAGACAAGAAAGATCTCTTCACAAATCTACCGGTTACTACCCGGATGCTCGAAAACGGCAAAAAAATGCTGATCGTCTATGATTTTGGCTATGTCGGTGTTTACAACGTAGCTGACGGCGCCCAGCTCTGGTTCAAGCAGATCGATCTTCAGATCAAGGTAAACCGGGCATTTCCCGAGCTCTATCTTGAAGAGGGTTACTTTCTTGAAGCCGGCGACCGCCTGGTTTTCAGCTGCCACAACGGACTGGTGCGCTGCCTGCATATGACTACTGGTGAACAGATATGGTTTTATCAGCATGGCACACCTAAGATCAGTGGCAAATCTCAGCGGGCATTTCTTTCACCGAATGGAAGTGAAAGAGTTGTTGCCTCATTTCGGTCAGGAGAATTCATCACTCTGGGCCTGAGCGATGGCAGAAGAATCTACACCGCCGCCAACCCGTCATTTTCACCGGCTTCGCTGCCTTTCTGCAAAGACCTGCAGGCTTCATTCCTGACCGATGAAGGTATTTTCTATCAGATCGAACTCGATGGCGGCGCAGCTGTATTCAATACCATTGCTCTGCCGCGACGAAGCGAATTTCTGCCAATCGTTCAAAGCCTTGGTGATGGTATAGTGGCTCAGGGCGAAGAGATTGTGCACGTAGATACTCAGGAACGCAAAGCCTCGACGATTTTCAGAAGCCCGAAACGTGTGTTCATAACCAGACCGGTTGTTGTTGACAAGATCCTTTACATCGGTACTCAGGATGGCTGGATCTACTGTCTACACACTGGAAGCCGCCATGAAAAATGGCGCGTACATGTTAACGGAGAACTCCTTGAAGACTCACTCGAGCTTCTGGATGACAGTCTGCTGGTTAAAACCAGATCAGGTTCTTTGTTCAGGATAAATCGTAACTTCTAATTAGATTTTGGTTGTTTCTCGAGATGACGCTCGCAGTAGGCAATTCGCTCTTCTGCGAGCTTTTTCATTGTCACATCTGGCGAAAATTCGAGAAATTTGCGGTAGTTGACGATTGCATCTGCGAAATTTCCTGTAAAGCCAAATACAGAGGCCAGGTTGTAATAAGGATCAGGAAATTCGGGTTCAAAAAGGATGGCCTTCTTGTAATATTCGATGGCGTCTTTGTTCTTGTCGAGCTGGTAAAAGGCGATACCAAGGTTATTGCAAATTTTTCCGGAACGAGGTGCAATTTTTAACGCGTTTTTCCATGATTCAAGCGCTTCTTCAATGCGCCCGAGTATGAATTGACAATTACCGATATTGTTGAGAATTTCGGCATTCTGAGGAGCTTTCTGAATTGCCAGCTGATTCTTCTCTAAGGCCTGAACATACTTCTTCTTTTCATAAAGACGAATTGCTTCGTTATAAAGCTCTTCAGCCGTACCCGAAATTTCGACAACTTCAGCAGGCTTGAGTTTGGGCTGAGGTGGTTTTTCAAGCGTGGTTTTCTTTTCTTCTATCTTGATTTCTTTTTTGGCAGGCTTTTCGACTTTCTTTTCAGAGGCCTTCTTTTCATCGCCCTTTTTTTCTATTTTTGGGGTGTCAGAGGCAGTCTCTTTTACATCTGCAGGTTTTACGGGAAATTCGCCCGCTTTTTCGACGAGTGTTCGGTAGAGCCAGCCTTCAAGCCCATCAGCAAAAGAAACTTTGAGCCAGTTTTTTTCTTCAAAAAGAATCTTGTAACTGTCACCACGCATTTTCTTTCCGATGATTGGCGAGTTAAATTTCGCTTCCTGGCGAAGATTTATATAGCTGCCTCTGACTACGCCCTCTTTTTGAGCAGCCATACCTGGAATCGAAAGAATTGCCGCGCCGGCAATCAGAATTACTTTTGCGAAACGTTTAATCATCTTAGCCTCCGGGATTTTACGGCAAGTACTATACCCATGCCGGGTGGTGCATGTCAATTAC
>CAZPCO010000506.1:1984-2791 GCA_964585025.1 uncultured bacterium
CCTGAAGCCTGTCACCTGCGTTTACCGGCCCAATTCCTTCTGGAGTGCCGGTTAGAATAAGATCACCGGGCATCAGGGTCATAAACGCCGAAAGGTCGGCAATCAACTGCGCAAACCCGAACACCAGCGCAGAAAAACCGCTGCTCTGAACGATGGTTTCGTTCTTTCGCACTTCAATAGTTCCTTCTGCCCAGCTTTGCGAAAATGGCGCAACCAGGGAAGCCAGAGGTAAAAAAGTATCGAATCCCTTGGCACGGGTCCATTGACCGTCTGTTTTCTGCAATTCACGGGCAGTCATGTCCAGACAGGCAGTTACCCCGCCGATACATTCAAGGGCATGCTCAACCGAAACCTTTGAAGCCCTGCGGCTGATGATAAGCGCCAATTCGCCTTCATAATCAATTCTTCCTGCACCCGGCGGAATGATTACCGTACCACCTTCGCCGATAATCGAGCTTGGCGGCTTGCTGAACCAAAGCGGGCGCTCAGGCACGTCATTGCCAAGTTCGGCCGCATGTTTGCGATAATTGCGGCCAACACAGAGAATCTTGCTGCCGCTGAAGGCCGGCAAGGCATCAGCAGGGGCAATAGCCTCTCCTGCCGCTGATGAAACCAAACTGGTGATCCCGGCGGTGAATTCTTTACATCCAGAAGGCTTCCAGGCCTGCTCTGCTGCAGAATAATAGTTCCAGCCGTTATTGTTAAGATAAAACATGACAGACTCCTGTTACAAAGGGCAGCCGCTCAGGCGGCTGCCCTTTCATTGTTTTCAAAAGTTCGATTTAATCAGACTTTGGCCTGTTGTTT
>CAZPCO010000507.1:0-1553 GCA_964585025.1 uncultured bacterium
AGACGCATGAATTCCCGCCTTTTTGCAACTAGAACCGGCATTATCAGAACCAGGTTGATCAGGTGTTCCCAGGTGATGAGGATTATTACGGGCAGAGTCTTGATAATCGGATTGCGGAAATAGAGGTCGGTACTGCGCAAAATGCCGCAGATAGCGACAAGCATGCCGGCCAGTCTTGGATTCATACCCGCAACTCTTCTGAGGCAATCGTAGAACGATTTTTGCCGGCACCTTTACTGACATACAGAGCTTTGTCGGCTGTTTTTATGAGAGTTTCACGATCATGAGAGTGCACAGGATAAGAGGACACCCCGATACTCACTGTGATACGCAGGTCGCCGCTGCTGTGAGGTACTACCAGGGCTGCTATGCGTTCCCGTACACGTTCTGCTGTCTGCAATGCTTCTTCTGGTCGTGTTTCAGGCAGAATGACCGACATTTCTTCTCCACCGTAACGGCATGGAATGTCGATCCCGGTACGCACCGTTTCCTTGATGCTTTGCGCAACCTTCTGAATAACCACATCACCAACCTGATGACCGTAAGTGTCGTTGAATTTTTTGAAATTGTCGATATCGATCATGATCAGACTCAAAGTCAGACCGTAACGGCGGGCGCGCAGAAGTTCCTCAGAAAGTCGGGCCTGAAAATAGCGGTGCACAAACAATTTTGTCATGCCGTCGGTGATTGAAAGTTCGTAAAGCTTGTTGTTTTCGATGGTTACGGCTGCCTGAGAGGCAATCAAATTGAGAAGTGAAAGGTCACTCTCGCGAAATTCATTGCCATTTCGCTTGTTAACTATATTGATTACGCCGATTGTGCCTTCTTTGAATTTCAAGGGCGCACAGATAAGGCTTCTTATATCCTCTACCGGAAGCAGACTGCCAAAATTGCGAAATCGCGTGTCCTTAAAACCATCGTTGCAGATAATACCGGTTCCTTCCAGAGCCACCTGGCCGCATACACCATGGCCCAGGCGTACCGGAGTTCCGGTGAAAACACGATATCGCCCGCCTGAGGCGACCTTAACCACCAGTTCGTCAGTCTGGTCGTCGAGAAGCATGATCGAACCACGCTCGGCTTCAAGCACCTCGATAGCGTGAGTGAGAACAAATTTCAACAGTTCCTCGGAATCGGAAAAATAGTTAACGGCGTTGCTGATGGCAAAAAGAGTGTTGAGCTCGTTCATACGGCGCTCTTTCAGCTCCTTTTCCTGGCGAATACTGGTAATCATCTCGCGGAAATTTCGGCTCAACAGGCCTATTTCATCATTGCGGCTGATTTCAGCAGCAGGAGAAAGGTCGCCGCCTGCAACCCGGGAGGTGCTTTCGGCAAGAAGATTGATCGGGCTGGCGATGTGCCAGGAAAGTATGGTGCCGGTTGCCATGGCCAGAAGGAGACCGAGAATACCGAAAATAACGAAGTCTCGTCGCATCATCTGCCCGAGAATATTGTATTCAGAATCGGGAAGAGCGATTTCCAGCCTGATCGATTCAGAAATTCTGCCCTTGAGCACTTCTTCGCGAACAAAGAAATACGATTTTCCCAGTATT
>CAZPCO010000507.1:1563-2384 GCA_964585025.1 uncultured bacterium
CATAGAGATCCATCTGGCTGGTAAGAATGCGTTTGCCGGCATAGAGGAGAGTGAATTCAGCTGCGGTAAGACGTTTGAGCTTGTCGGCAAAATCGCGGGGCAGGCGTTGCGCAAAGAGCACATGCTGCGGGTACTCAGTTCTGAGTTTGGTAATCATGGCAGCAGCGAAGATCCATGGTTCATCAGCGATAATGTAAAGGTTAACGTTCAGCTGGGTATGACACATGGCCGGAATGATTTTTGCGAGGCTTTCAGGAGGAGTGGTGCCTTCTTCGATGAGAACGGTGCTGCGGTTTTCGACGATTGCAATGTAGTCAAGCCCCGATCTTACAAGCTCATACTGCATCAGCGGCACCGTAGTCGAAGCAGAAAAGCCCATACCGGCAAGAGTATAGAAATCAAAGTCTGCGACAGTTTTTGCTCTTATTTTCAGCGAATCGAGCTGGTCTTCGAGGCTGCCACGAAAAAGAGAAGCGGCATAGCCAAGGTTGCGGTTGAAGTCCTGACGGGCAACCTGCGAGATTCTTTCCAGAGAGACGGCCATGAGAATGGCGAGAGGAAAAATCAGAATCAATGAAAACAACAATAAAATTTTAAACTTGAGTTTCCGGCTGCGAAAAAATTCAATAAAGGGCACGTTTGATTTCTACCTGTCCGTTTCTGCGTCTTAGACCATTAATAAAGGTCCGTCTCAGATCATTGTAAATTTTTCTGTTGGTCGTGGCGGTAATATCGTAGATACCAGGAACAGAGGTGGGGAAGGTTTCGGTGACCGCTATCCGATAAATGTTTTCCTGACTGAAGTTCCCGTTCCAGGGGTA
>CAZPCO010000507.1:2394-2780 GCA_964585025.1 uncultured bacterium
CCGTCCGGAATCGATTTTTTCGATTGAAAGCCCGGAAAATGCAAGCGGTCTGCCGGTTGAAGCCAGAGAGCTTTCGAGTATTTTTTCCAGGCCGGCACCCGTTATTTCGAGTAGTTTCACGCCTTCGGAACTGGCGAAGTCAGAAATGATACGTGATGGGGTAATGACAGCGAGGGGTTCGCGGATTCTATTGATGGTGTCGACCGGAAGAAGGGCAAAGTCGGCTCCGGCTTCCAGTCGCATTACTTCTGCGACCAGGCGGCAATATTCCGATTCGACGGTCTGATCGTGGGAAAGAGGAGCAGAAAGACTGGCAAGCTCATACGAAAGCGAAAGAATCCGAAGAGTTTCGTCGCCTTCGAAGTCGTCAAAGTTATGTTCAGCAG
>CAZPCO010000508.1:0-2775 GCA_964585025.1 uncultured bacterium
CTCAGAGGCAAGCCCTGCATAAGTGCCGCGCAGCTTGGGTGGCACGTTCGGATGCAGCATGCTGATGCCCTTGACATGGGTTTCGTAAAGAACGCTGCGGTGAAACGGCAGTTTGGGCGGCCGATCACCATTCCAGTCAAAACTGTTGTCGATGACGATCCCTGGCGGGGTACCGGAAGCATATTCGGAGCTGATTTCGAGGTCTTTTTTTGAACTGAAAACATTATAGGCAAAAAGGCCGGCCTCATGGTTTTCGATGCCGTCGAGAGCCCTTGCGTAGGGATCCATGAGCAGGACACGCGGATTGAAACGCAACCCTGCTTCTGGCTGATATTGCCCGTGAACCCGGTAGGCATAGCGTTGCCCCGGCTGCAGCCCTTCTATATATATATGCCAGACAAAAGCAGTTCGATGACGCAGAGCAATACGTGTTTCATTACGCTCATTGTCGAGCAGACACAATTCAACTCCTTCTGCATGTTCCGAAAAAAGGGCAAAATTGACACCCCTGCCATCCCAGGTTGCACCAAGTGGGTATGGATTGCCGGGTTTAACGTGCATAGTCTGTCACTCCAGTTCTATCTGCATACCCTCGAACACTGCAAAAATTTCGAGTTTGCTGCCCGCTTCAGCAGCTTTCGCTTGAAGGTCACTGACGATTCGATCCAGATCGGCGTCGGTGCGGTCAGGATCGTGGTGGAAAATGCCCAGACGTTTGACTCTGGCATCCATGGCCAGTTTAAGAGTCTGGGCATAGGTTGAATGTCCCCAGGATTTTGTTTTTGTATATTCTGTATCGGTGTATTGCGCGTCATGAAACAACAGGTCGACTCCACGGCAGAAATCAACATATTCGTAAGGCATAAGGCCCCCCGGATGCTGGAAGCCGAGCTCGTTGTCAGTCAACAGCACGAAACTGCGGCCATTTTCCTGAAATTTGAAGCCATAACCGCCATTTGGATGACTCAATGGTACGGTATCAATTTTCATGCGTCGGCAGGAACCGCATCCTGGGCCACTGCAGCCGAAGTTGAAATTCGCTTTCAGCTGTTCGAAATCGACGGGAAAATATGGCGCCTCGAGCTGGCGGGCCAATGACTGGCACATGTAGTTTCGTGCTGACTGAATACCGCATACATTGATCTTGAAACGGCTGAAATAGGCCGGGGTGAAGAAGGGGAAGCCCATCAGGTGGTCCCAGTGTGAATGAGTGAGCATCAGGCAGAGCTCATTGCACCCTTCTTCGAGCAGAAGCTTTTTGCCGAGATATCTGAGCCCGGAACCGGCGTCGACTATGGTCGGGTAACCCTCATTGTTGCGAATTTCCAGACAGGTGGTGTTGCCACCGTATTTGAGAGTGTGCGCTCCGGGAGTCGGTAAAGTGCCTCTGCAGCCCCAGACGGTAATTTTCATGCTGTTCCCTCAATCAATCAGTGTTTTCCCGGTTATTCGCGGCTTAATATTTCTATGAGATGGTAACCGAACTGTGTCTGAACCGGCCCGTATACTTCGCCTATCTTACCTGAAAAAACTACTTTGTCAAATTCCTTTACCATCATTCCAGGTGCGAATTCTCCCAGATCGCCGCCTTTTTTGCCTGAAGGGCACTTTGAATGTTTGCCGGCCAGCTGACCGAAATCTTCGCCCTTGTTGATGCGCTCGAGCAGTTCGAGGCATTCCTTTTTGGTTTCAACGAGAATGTGGCGTGCACGTGCTTTACTCATTTTCTGTTCCTTTCAATCTTTCTGGCAAACTGCCAGGATACTGTCCGAAAAATTTTCCGAAAATTCACTGCCGGTCGGACCGAAAAGATTGATTTCGCCGAACCCGGCCACTTTTAACATTGTCTGCAGTTCATCAGCATCATACAGCTGCATCTGCCAGTCTTCATTAATCTCTCCAGGAGCGTTGAATCCATCCTGCCAGCGGGTAACGGACTTAACCCTTATCTGCCGAAGTTTTCTGCTGAGACTGCAGTTTCTGACATGATGTACCAGCATGCCGTCGATTATGGCTTCGCGGCTCATGTATTTGTATTCCTTGAAAACCCCGGTTGCTATGGCAGTAAAATTCAGAATATCCAGGACCAGCAGTCCTCCGGGATTCAGTTGCCGGGCGGCATTCGCGAAAAAACGCCCACAGTCTTCACGGCTGAGATGTCCTATGGCATTGAATATGCAAATGGCAGCATCAGCTTTTCCAGCCTCACCATCACGCATGTCAATCACTTTGAAGGTAATCGGCGTTTTGCCAGCCTTCTTGCGCGCCATCTTGAGCATTTCAGGGTTCAGGTCGCAGGCGGTCACCTTGAAGCCGGCCCGCGCCAGGCCAATGCTCTGGGCTCCGGTTCCGCAGGCGAAGTCGATGATGCTCTTTATGCCGTTCATTTTAAACAGTTCGACCAGAAAAACATTCAGTTCTTTTGATTCGCCATGTCCGGCCAGTTCGAAATGATCGTAAAACCTGGCATACGCATTGTAGTCAGGCTGACGAAGATCTGTCGATTTGTTTACGGTTGGCGGCAAGCTGTTTCCCTCGCGGTCAGAAGGTTGCAGTCAAAGAATGTGAGGCAGAAAGTAGGGCAGCATTTTTTTCCACCAGGGCCAGTCATGGTTTACATCATGACCCCAGAGATCCACCCAGGCGGGAATGCCCTTGTCGGCAAAAATCTGCTTCAGTCTGAAAGTGTCTTCCGGGTATTCCCAGGCGCCCTGACCGGTGCAGACAATGATCTTTGCCTGGCGCAGCAGGTCTATCGCCCAGGATTCGTTCAAC
>CAZPCO010000509.1:0-2774 GCA_964585025.1 uncultured bacterium
GTCGAGCCGGGGTTGATAACCAGAATCAGGGGTTTTTCAGTCATTTCTTTCCTCGCAAAGTATTATTTGTGGCCACGGAAGGTTGATGGCGGCTATCCGGTCAGCTGGGCAGAACTCATCGAGCGGGAAATCCCGCGGGGTGAACCAGCCTACTTCCGGATTGGTGACGGTTTTATTCAGGCAGCCGACCGGGTTGTCGGTCAGACGGCATTTGACAAAATGCAGGCGCACCCTGATGTCGGGGTAGGTGTGTTCCAGCACCAGCAATGTCATTTCAGGGATAACTGTGATGTCGAGTTCTTCGTGCAGCTCACGCCGCGCCGCGGTCTCGGCCGATTCATCTTTCTCGAGTTTGCCGCCCGGGAATTCCCAGAGGTTGTCGAGATGCCCGCCGCGCCGTTTAGCCAACAGAACCCGGTTTTCGTGCACCAGCACCGCTGCTGCAACGTCGATTGTTTTTTCAGATTTCATTCAATAGACTCTCAGAAGCAGACCCTTCAGATAATGGCCCTCCGGGTGCGCCAGTGCTGCAGGGTGATCCGGGGCGTGATAAGATTCACGAACGATCTGCGCCCGGCGGCCGGCGGCAGCCATGGCGTCGCGCACCGCTTCGATGAACTCGGCCCGCGAAACCTGGCTGGTGCAGGAAGCCGTAAAAAGCAGACCTCCAGACCTTACCGCTCTGACACCTTCGATATTCAGGCGCCGATAGGCCCTGATCGCTTTTTCAGAATCTTTGCGGCTCTTGGCCATCGATGGCGGGTCGAGAACTACCAGGTCGAAACTGCCTGCTTTGCACCCTTTGAGATAATCATACATGTCGGCGCAGACCATTTTGTGATTGTTGTTTGCATAACCGTTGAGTTTTAGTATCTGCTCAGCTTCGACAAGAGCCGGTTTTGCTATATCGACGGTGACGGTTTCTGTTGCTCCACCGGCAATGGCGGCAACAGTGAAGGCACCGGTATAACCACAGACATTGAGAAAACTGCGGCCTCTGGCTACGGATCTGATCAGATGCCGGTTGTCACGCTGGTCGAGAAAAAAGCCGGTTTTCTGCCCATTGATCAGGTCGGTGGTGAACTTCAGGCCGTTTTCACGAAATTCGATTTTATCAGGCATGTTGCTGCCAAAGACGAGTTCTGCTGCTGCAGTTTTGGCCAGTCTGATCTGGTTGCGTCTCCAGACCCATCTGATGCCGTCAAGAGAGGCGCGCAGAGCTTTGACAATCAGGTCAATAAAGGGTTCAAGACCAAGCGAGTATATCTGCAATGAGACGGCGCCCGCATAGCGGTCGGCAATCAGACCGGGCAGGCCATCGCCTTCGCCGTTGATCAGTCTGAAGGCATTGGTGTCAGGGTTGCCGAAGAATTCAAGGCGATGGGCAACTGCCTGCCTGACCAGGCGGTCGATTCCGGCTTCGATTTTTTCATCACGAGCGATCGGCAGCATTCTAACCAGAATTTTCGAGTCGATATCGGCATAACCGGTGCCGAGATATTGATCGCGATGTGAGTAAACTTCGATGAAATCACCAGTTCTGATGCCGGGCGGAATCTCGCGAAACGCTTCGGCATAGGCCCATGGGTGCCCTTTGATCAGCGAGAATTCCTTGTTTTTCTTGAGTGTCAGCTGAAAGGTTTTCATTTGTTACTTTCTGAGGCAATAATTTGCGTTATTCTATGCAAAATCAGCAAATTTATCAATTTTTCTGAAATTTCACTCAATGTTGGTATAATACGGTAGATGAGTTGCCTGCCGTCAGGCAGCGGTTATTTCGTGAAGGCCCGGCTGAACGCCGGGAGAGGAAGGTGCTCGAGTGATGAAAAGGATCTGCGCGGTCATTGTGATTATCAGCCTGCTGCCGGTTATGGCACTGCATGGGGCCGGGAACTCTTCCGCCTGTGACGTCTGGAAAGACCAGATTCTCTACTTCGTGCTTCTCGACCGCTTTGCCAACGGCAATACCGCCAATGACCGCGATGTCGACACCAACGATCTCGAGAGCTTTCACGGCGGCGATTTTGCCGGACTGACCAACCGGCTCGACTATCTCGACCGGCTTGGGGTCACCGGCGTCTGGCTGAGCCCTTTTTTCAGCAACCGGCCTGACCGTTTTTACAAGCAGAGCGCCTACCATGGTTACTGGCCACACGATTTCTGGTCTGTCGACCCGCGTTTCGGCAGTGAAGAAGAACTTGTAAATCTGCGCAGCGAACTGAAGAAGCGTGACAAAAAGCTGGTTCTCGATATGGTGGTCAACCATATGGGCTACGATGCCCCATTTGTTAAGGCTAACCCCGACTGGTTCAACCCTGGCGAAGAGATCAAAAACTGGAACGACAAAAACGAGCTGCTGAACCGCTGCATCTATGGCCTTCCAGACTTCGCCTCGCAGAAATCGGTGGTCAAAACCTTTTTCAGACTGGTGGCGCGCCACTGGATCGACCGCCTGCACCCTGACGGCTTCAGGCTGGACGCAGTCAAACACGTGCCGGCAGATTTCTGGCGCGATTTCAACGCCAATGCAACGCGACTCGGCGGCCGTGATTTTCTGCTGCTCGGCGAGTATCTGAACGGTGACCCGGCAGAGGTCAGGCAGGTATGGGCAGAGGGTGGTTTCAACAGCCTGTTCGACTTTCCTCTCTATTATTCGATGAAAGCGGTTTTTGCCGAAGGCGGCGACTGCCGTCAGCTGGCTTCGCGTCTTTATTTTGATCGCAATTACCCCGATGCCGGGCTTCTGGCGACCTTTCTCGACAACCACGACCTCG
>CAZPCO010000510.1:0-2774 GCA_964585025.1 uncultured bacterium
GGTTGCGATTACCGGTCTATCCAAGCTTACCCAGACCGCACTGCAGATGACCGGGGTTCTCACCCTCTGTGATGCATTTCCCACCGAAGTCGAGGCCGCTGGAGCCATTTCATCCTGAATGAAAAAGAACAGTCTGCTGCTGCTGATTCTTCTGTCGTTGGCCGGCCCGGCTTTAGCCGCCGACATCAACTGGGATGAACTCGAAAAGAAAGCACAACAATATAGCGGCGAGCTTGAAAAGAATAAGGGCGACTCCACAAAAAAAGGCGGCATGGATCTGGTAATTCCAGGCCAGCCACAGGGTCGGACCATGGAAAGCACGACCAGGGAGCTGACCGAAGCCGACAAAAGGCATATTACCGTTCACATGAAACTTGCCAACCGGCATTTCATGAAAAAGAACTACCCGAAAGCAATTGAAGAAATCGAACTGGTATTCGAACGCGAGCCCGACAATGCCGGTGCCCGTTTTATGAGAGCAGTGATTGCTGGCCGCCTGAGAGATCACCAGACAGCCTGGCACAACATTATCATTGCCCGCGACAAAGACGCCGGCAACCCCAAGATAACCAGTTTTATCAGCAAACTGCAGACCGTGGCTCCCGAGCCTCAGAACCCCGACTGGGTAGCCGGTGTATTTCGCGCAGCGCCGGTTTCAGCGTGCGAAAAGGCTTGTGACGTCATTGAACGCCTGCTGTTAGACCCAATCAGCCAGAACATTACCAGCCTGAAGACCGACGAGTTTGTCGAAGAATCAGGAAACATTCAGATCCCGCTGCAAATCGAATGCTCAAGTGCTCCAGACAAAGACGGTATCATCAACCTTCTCAGCAAAGCATCAGGAGGCAGTACTAACCTGAAATCCTCTGAAGGCAACCGACTCGATCTCACTTTTGCCATCAGCAGACTGGGCATAAGCAATCCGGCCGTAAAACCGGTTTCAGATCTGCAGGAATTCATCAAGGGGCTGACAGAAGAAATCGACGTCGCCATTGGCGACACAGAAGAGCGCGAGGCAGAAAACAAACAGCTCGACATTACCTACGACATTTCTTCGCGTGACTTTAAAACTCTCAACGACTTTCTCAGAAAAATATCGCCATATTCAACACGCTTCAGAATTCAAAGTCTGCGACTGGCTTACATAACCGGCACTCAAAGCATAATCTGGAAGTGCAAAGTTCAGGTAATTTTTCAACTTTCCTGAAAAATTTTCCAGACCATTCATAAAAACCCGCCGTTTTCCGATTAGGTTGAAAACAAAATCAAGGCGGGTTCAGGCAATATCATGAAAGTTGAATTGCGGGTTCCTCAGGAAATTATCTTTGAGTAATTTCAAACCTGGTCGATTGGCTCTGATCATCTCGGCTGCAATCATTTCCGGCATGCTATATTTCAGCTGCCGGGCTCCTATCGCCCGGGCATTCAGTGACCGTGAACTGACTGTAACCAGCATCTGCATTCCCGCGGCACTCGCAGCCCTCAGAGCCCACTTCAACGGTGCCAGCATCAAGAAGGCCGTGATTCAGGCAGCATTTGGTGGGCTCCTGATGAAAGAAGGCTTCAAAATGGCACCGAAGCTTGAAGAAAAGTCATCCTGGTATGCGTGGCAGACCAAGCTGATGATCAACCTGGGTGCCTCGCTTGCAGAATCAGCAGGCGACGATTTTGTCTACCGCATGGACATCGGCCCGGTATGGATGATTGCCGATGGCAACACAATCAGATTCAAGCCGGCAATCAATGCCGTGGTTGCACCTGTAGTTCACATTCTGGAAGGGTCACGCCTCGACTTCAGCAGGAGCTTTAAATACGGCACTCTGGCTTTTGAAAGAAGCAGTCACCGTGATGGAACACTCAACGGCACCGGCGCACTAGCATACAGCAACGCAAATACTTTTACCACGAACAGATTTGGTGAATATTCAGGTCACGAGCTGGTTCACACCTTTCAATACCGCCGCGATGCCATGTCGCCACTGCGCATAGGCAATCTGATTTCCGGCCTCGATAAAAAGATCGGCAACAACTGGGTCGATGATACCGGCTGGAGTCTGAACTGGGGTCTGCAATGCAGCTGGGCTGAATATAACCACCTGAGCAAAGACTTTGACATTCCGCTCGAAAAAGAAGCATACTACCTCGAGAAAACCTACCGGAAGTATTTTTAATTCTGATGCCTGAATCCTTGCGGATTACCGCCATTCTCTGCCGTCTAAAGGTCAGATTGCTGATCAACAGTCTCAAAAACTGGGCATCGGCCGGCAAAACCATCGGCATCGGCATCAGTGTCATTTTGACAGCATTTTTCATCAACAGTGGCGCTGCCGACGTGATCAACATGCTGCGAATGCTTCCGTATGCAGAATTATTACTCGACTGGCTGCTTGGCGGCATGATCGTCTACGTAATTTTTCTGGTTTTTACCGGCGATCTGCTGACCGGCCACAGCCTGAACACCGGGCAGATGAGCACCGACTTCAATTACCTGCAATCTCTTCCGGTTCCGCCGACTGGTTTGATTATCGTCAAACTCTTCGAAAGAGTTATCACCGACTACCTTGGCATCATTATACTCTTCAGCGGCTTTCTCGGCCTGGCCTGTCGCAATGGTTTCACCTTCGAAGGGCTGATGCTCGCCTTCTGTCTTTATCTCGAAATCAGCCTGCTCATCGGCCTGATCATCAATCTCAGCATGATTTTCATGACAAGGTTTTTTCGTCTGACGACCATCAACAACATTTTTTCGCTCCTCAGTTACTGCAGCGCTTTCC
>CAZPCO010000511.1:0-2767 GCA_964585025.1 uncultured bacterium
AAGCGGCTATCGCGACTCAAGAAAGTCTGCGAGCAATATCATCTTCCGGTTCAGGCTGGTTCTAACCGCATTCTTACCGAAATGCGGCGCGGCTATACTCGCGAACATTATCTGAAACTTATCGACCAGGTGCGTGAACATATCGAAGGTGTCAGCCTCAGCACCGATATCATCTGCGGATTTCCCGGAGAAAGTGAAGCGGAATTCAATGAAACGGTCGATCTGATCCGCCAGGTCCGCTATGAAGCCGCCTTCATGTATTATTACTCGCCCCGCGAAGGAACCGCTGCCGCCGAAATGACTGGCCAGATCGATGAAGAGATCCGCAAAGACCGGCTGGCAAGGCTGATCGAAGTTCAGAACACCATAGGACTTGAAGAAAGCTGCAAGCTGGTCGGGAAAAAATTTGAAGTACTGGTTGAATCAGCAGCAGCACGTAACGAAGGTCATCTTGTCGGAAAAACCCGCACCGGTCGTTCGGTCGATTTTCCGGGAAGCAGTGATCTGATCGGCACCTTTGTAGAAATAGAAATTGAAAAGGCCCGCAACTGGACTCTATCCGGCCGGCTGGTCGCAAAGCCAGGAGAGAGTTGATGGCGATTCTTCTTCATACCTGCTGCGGGCCCTGTCTTGCCGGGTCGTATCCTTTGCTTGAACCGGTAGCCGGAGTCGGCAATACAGCCGTATTCTGGGAAAACCCAAACATCCATCCTTTTGTCGAATACCGTCAGAGACAGGCATCATTCGTTAAAATGGCCGGAATCTTCGGCCTGGAGATAGTAGCTGGTCATGAAGAATATGGTCTTGCAAAGTTTCTACATGAAATAGCAGGCGAATATGGCCCCGGGCGCTGCGCCGTCTGTTATCGAATGCGACTGGAAGCTGCGGCCCGTGCGGCCGCCCGTCTTTCCTTCGAGGCCTTCACAACCACTCTTCTCATCAGTCCTTATCAGAATCATGAAATGTTGATCTCCACGGGAAATGCTGCCGCAGAAAGGGCAGGAGTCAGATTTCATTACACTGATTTCCGACCCGGTTTCAGACAAAGCCATGAAACTGCGAGGCTGCACGAACTCTACCGGCAAAAATACTGCGGCTGCATTTTCAGTGAACATGAACGCTTCAGCAATGACAAAAAGTATCTAAATCCGTTTCAGAGTGCCGGCGTTAAAATTGTTGACATGACTGAAGCAGGAGCGTAAACATGCAGTTTCTTCACCAGAAGCAGACCGATTCATCAGCAGCGGGCAGAGAAGTATTCCTGCTGTTGACGGCATTGCTTCTGACAGCATTGTTTGCTGGTCCGGCAGAAGCCAGAAGAAAAACTCAGGAAGCGCGGGCGGCCAAAACCGCTATGACTGCAGAACCATTACTCAAGGTTAAGCTTGGCTCATTGCAGAAAAAGCTTGCCGTAAAGTTTCCTGATGGCGGACAGATTGTCAATCAGCGTGGGCGACGCATCAAATCTTTACGTAGAAACGAAACATTCACCTGGTCATTACCAGAAGCCGGCAGAAAGAAACGCCGGATCGAGCACAATGGAGAAACCTTGCAGCTGCATGGAGCCGGTTCCATGCTCGAATTGAATGGCAAAAAATACCGTGGCGACCTTCATATCTCAATTACTGATAAAGGGGCGCTGGCAGTGAATTATGTGGGTATCGAGAATTACCTTCGCGGAGTAGTTGGCAGTGAAATCGGTTCAAGATCTCCTGCAGAATCGATCAAGGCACAGACAGTTATCGCCAGAACCTACGCCTATGCGAGTCGCGGCAAACATGCAGCCGATGGAGCCGATGTCTGCGACTCGACACATTGCCAGGTTTATTCAGGGGTCAGCGCTGAACGTGACACCATTGACCCGGCCGTTGCCGGCACCCGAGGCATCATAATGATCTCAGACGGCGAACCGATCGCCACCCTGTATCATGCAACCTGCGGCGGAATGACTTCCGACAACGACAAGGTTTTCGGTGGAGCGCCACGCAGTTATCTGAGGCGGGTTGTCTGCCCTTTCTGCCGCGAGGGAACCAATTACCGCTGGTCAAGATCGATTGGTCTAAATGAACTTCGCACTGCTCTGCGCGAAGAACGCATAGTCTTCGAACGACTTATCGATGCCGAGATCGAATCTCCCGGCCGAATGGACAGAGTTACAAATCTCATTTTGTCGACCAATCGCGGGGTCTTCAAGATTAAAGGCACAACAATCAGACGCCTGTTCAATCTGCCGAGCACTACCTTCGTTCTGGTCGACAAAAAACTTCAGCAGAATGCCATTGCATCACGCCCCACCACCCACGACGGTGGCCGACCGACCGGCAGAGTCAGAGCCACAGTCACCGCGCTTGAAACAAACTCACCCCGTCCGATGTTTATAATGTCGGCTCTTGGCCTCAAACGTGCTACCAGACCTGCAGAGGGATGGAAAGTCATCGCTGCGGCGACTGAAACAGAGCCATATCTGGCGGCCCCTGCCGCAGTTGCAGCCAGAAGCGTTCCACTCAGCAAGCTCGAACTGTTCGGACGCGGGTATGGTCATCAGGTTGGGCTTTGTCAGTCTGGAGCCGTTGAACTAGGGCGACGTGACTGGTCTTACCGGCAGATACTGGCATTGTATTATTCAAACGTGGCATTGCGCAGTCTTGATTATTAAATTTTATTGACGAGTTGCGAAAAGCACTCAGATTTCGTTCAATAGTGACCGATAGAAAACTGACAAGTAATAATTTTAAGCTGTCGGAAAGTAATTTCTGACGAACCTTGG
>CAZPCO010000512.1:0-2764 GCA_964585025.1 uncultured bacterium
TCTACATCAGCGGCGAAGGCAAAGAAGGCAAATCATATGCCGGCGTCTACCTCGGTTTCAGATATGAAGCCGTGGGCGATACCGAAGCCCGCAACCGTCTGATGGGTGAGATTCTCGACCGCCTGCTGCCCGAAAGACACCAGCTCAGCCTGTTCTGAGAAAAAACCAAAAGCCCTGCCGGAGAAACGGCAGGGCTTTTTTTTATGGTAATCGGAAGGTCATTCATGGTAAATCTGAGGTAGTAATATGATTCGGGGGACGCCGTGAACAATCAACCGATGATGCAGATAACCATCAAGAACAATATTCCCGTCGTCAGTTTTATCGGGCATTGCAAAGTCGAAGGAATAGACGATCTATGCAGCCGCCTGCAGCAACTGGCGCTGGAAGGACATAAAAAGTTCGTTTTCGACTACTCGGCCTGCAAACTGATCAACAGCCCTGCCATGGGCGAAATTCTCGAAGCGATACTTCTCATCGATCGTGATTTTGAGGGGCATGTAGTGGTAAGTGGCCTCGATAGCCTTAAGGAAACCCTGTTTTCAATATCAGGGATCATTCCGATCGCCCAGCCGGCGCCTGATGTCATCGCCGCCCTGAATCTTCTCGCCAGTATTGAGGAATAATTTTTGTTACCTCCGGTAATTTCATGCGTAAGTTAAGTGAAGTCTAATTTAAAAATCCCCGGGGGAGGTTTTATATGCGTTTATTTAAAGCAAGCTTGTTTCTAGTGATGCTCCTGGCTGTGTCTATAACCATGACCGGCTGTGATGCCAGCAAGATTCTCGATACCATAAGCAAGGTCGCTTCAGCTGTTCAAACTGCGATCCCAAAGGTTAAGGAAGTCGTAGATACCATCAGCAGTGCTCTGCCAAACAATACCAATACCGCAGACAATACTGCCAATACGACTGCAACTAACAATACTACCGAACAGACAAACGCCAATAACGCCAATGTAAAAATCACCAGTGCCGGCGATGATGAAGATATTGGCACCACCAACAATACCACCGCCAATACAGCCGCAGCTGCAGCCACTAATACCGGGTCGACTGCTTCTCAGGCCCGCATTGCCAGCAGTATCAGATCATTGGTTGGCAGCACCAGCTTTCGTGGCGCCGATGTCGATGGCGGCAATCTTGCCTGCGCCAAGGTAGTTTCGACTGCTCTGAAAAATGCCGGTGTTCTCAGCCGCGTCAGCCTCAACTGTGACCAGGTTGTCAATGACCTCAAGGCTGTTGGCTGGCAGAGAGTCAATGTGCCTCCTTACCAGGAAGGCGACGTCGTGACCTGGACTACCAGTCGTGGCCCTGGCCGTCACATCGGTATCATCGTCAAGAATGGCAGCAGTTTCCAGGCAATTTCCAACAGTTCGTCAGAAAGAACGCCCCGCGTTCACAGCATTACCTATATGCCTATCACTCAGGTTCTGAGAAAGGTTTGATCAGAGGACAGTATATGAGAAAAACCACCACAACAGTTTTGGCTGCAATAATGTTAGCCCTCGCCAGCCCTGCATTCTGCAACTGGGAAATCCAGCTCGGTCAGGACGACGGCCGTGCCGGTCTGGCCGCCCCGATCAGTGAAGAAGATTCCCCCGATGGCCCTGCCTCTTTCAGGGTTCTGAACGGAAACTTATGGATTCTTGACTCGGTGAAAGGGCGGGCTATCTGCCTGGACGCCGAAAACAAGCTGAGCAGAACCGTTAAGTTTCCTAGCTTGAAAGCTGAATACATTCTGACTGACTTTGCCCTGCAGACTTCGGCTGCCGGCGAACTTATCGCAATCGCCGCCATCGATATGCGTGCCAAAGAAATCGTTGTCGTCGATATCGAAGGCAAAGAAATTCGTCGTATCAAAGCAGAAAAGATGATGCAGCTCGATGAAATCGATATCGACTCTCAGGGGCAGGTTTATGTCGGAGATTATGCCGCCGCCAGTATTTCAGTGTTTGGCGCTGACGGCAAACTCCTGCGCAGCATGCCCTGGCAGGTTTCCGGTTTTGTAACCGACAGGCAGAACAATCTGCATATGCTTGATTACAAAGAAGGCTCCGGCCATGCTCTGGTAACCTTTGCCGCTGATGGCAAAGAAATTGCCCGCCACGAGATCGGTATGCCCGATATGCAGAATCCGAGAATCTGGAGCATTGCCAGCAATGGCGAAAAGCTGGTTTCCTTCGTTCCTCCAAGCGGTGATTCATCAATGCAGGTTCTCTACCGTTTCGCGGCGGACGGAAAAGTTCTCAGCAAGGCTGATTTCAAGAATCCATACTACGTTAACCGTTTTATGGCTGCCGGCGACAGTGGAGCATGGCTGGTGAAGGCCGACTACCTCAAGGCCGAAGTTCCGGTCCGAATCGAAGCGATTACCCTTAAATAACTGAATTCCCCCCGATAACACCTCTCCGGGTGCAGCATCTGAAAGCTGCACCCGGTTTTTTCTGCACTTCCAGCGAGTTCCTGAGAACTTCAATACATAAATAAATGAATCCTTGGTCCTGAACCTGTCGCGAGGGGCTTGATTGATTGCTGCCAATGCGCTAAGCGACGGGGGCGAGCTTTCTCAAAGTTCAACAGGAAGTTACCGTTGGCCTTTTGGTCATGAATGGCTCTGTGTCTGCTTCAGTTCGCTGCAGAAATACGGTGAACTGACCAATGACCATTTGTGACTGGGAATTGCTGCTTTTATGGTGCCTGGTCAATCTGTATCGTGAGGGTCGGTATACCAGTTGCGGTTCAGGCCGGGGTTATTGATTATC
>CAZPCO010000513.1:0-2750 GCA_964585025.1 uncultured bacterium
ACAGGGTGAAAATCATGAGCAGCAGGGCAACTGCCATGAAGTTTCGCCCGGTCTTTCTGGGCACAACTTTTTTCCACATAAAGTAATCTCCTTTACAGAGCAACTTGACAAAATTTCATATTTATCATCGTCACCGGCGCGCGAAGTAATTAGCTTTTAATTACCCGCAGCGCACCACGAAAGAAAACATGCTGCCGTTCCGCTGCCGCTGGCGTCGGTATGAGAAGTATTCGCGCTGCCGGCAGAAAGTGCACTCATCATGGTCGATTATGGCGGCTTCCGGTATGCCGGCCTGCTGCAGCTGCCATCTGTTCAAGGCGCGCAGATTGAGATGCCACTTGGCGCGCCGCTCGAAGAACTGCTCCCATTGCGGGTCAGCACTGGTAAACTGCTCGAAAACCTCGTCACCCATCTCCAGACAGCACCTGCCGATACATGGGCCGATCAGGGCACGCAATGAGCCGGCTGCAATGCCATGCTCCGCGGAAAATGCTGCGACCGCCTTCTGCGCGATATTGAGGCAGGTGCTGCGCCAGCCGGCGTGAACGGCGGCGGTCACCGACCCGGAATATATTATCAGCGGCAGACAGTCTGCCGAAAAAACCCCTATCGGACGTTCGACAAGAGAAGTGATCAGGCCATCGGCGTCGCCGGCGAGAAATGTCCGGGTTCCTGCACTGATCGGCAGCACCCGATCCTGATGAACCTGGTGCGCATAGGTGGGCAACGCAAAGCCGTATTCTCTTACCACCGGCAGAGCGTTCCAGACCTGCTCTGTCCGTTTGTCATCGAAATTATAAAAAGAAAGATCACCGTCGCCGGCGTCTGAAAAACAGGCAATTACCTGGTTATCCTTGAAAACTTTCATTTTGATCAATAATCCGGTTCCAGAGATGCAAGCATCTTTTCTGCGAGTTCATCGACAGCATCCCGTCGGGTGGAAACTTCTTTCACCATTTTGAGAGTGCGAACCGCATCGTCAGGTCTGCCCTTGCTGGCATAGAGCGAGGCAAGCACCACGTAAGCTTCTTTGAGAGTCCGGTCAAGTGCGATCGCCTTCTTGCAACGGTCATAGGCTTCCTGATAGCGACCCTGGTTGTAGCAAAGGAGGGCCATGTCCTTATGAACTTCAGCACTCTCCGGGTCCAGATTCAGAGCTTTGTTGAATTCGGTTTCGGCAAGCGCATACTGGCCAGACCTGAAGAAATCTTTGCCCATATCCCGATGGGTTTCGGCCTTCTGGGTGCTTTTCTCTTCCATCTGCTTGCGGACCCGCAGCAGCAGGTTGCGTGCTTGTCTTGATACCATGGTCGTTTCGGGAGCATTGTTGATGATGTAATTCAGTTCGTTGGCCGCTTCAGAAATCAGGCCACGGTCGAGGTAAGATTTGCTCAACGAGTATTTTCTTTCCAGTTCGCGTTCCTGGCCGATGGTGATTTCTCTCGGAACTCCCGACATTCTTACTGATGAGGCTGAGTACGAAGATGAAACGGTATTCGTGTCGCGTTCATTGCGGGCGGCGATACTGGCACGGCTGAACGCATCCTGAACCGGAGCCACCGGCACCGGTGTCATTGCCATGGTGTCGTAGGCAGCGACCGGCTGTTCAGCCACACTGACCGGGGTGAAACTGGTATTGCTTTCAATCGGGGTCGCGGCCACATTGTAAGCGGCACCCAGCGAGCCTGATTTTCCCTTGCGGTCAAGGAATTCCTGCAGCTTCGAACTGCCCTGCATCTTCTTGACATTGCTGAAATAAAACTTCTTCGATTCGGTGGTCAGGTTCTTCACCTTGCGTTCAAGATGTCTTTTTATCGGGTCTGATTCGGGAGCTTTCGCCAGGGCCTGACGGTATACATGCAGCGCCTTGGCGTCTTCCTTCAGCTTTTCATAGCAGTCTGCCAGCGGCACATAGGCTTTGAGATAATTCGGGTTCAGCTGAATGGCATTGCGGAAATGGCCGGCCGCGACGCTGAAATTGCCCGCCGAGAACTCGACCAGGCCGAGATTGAAATACGACTTGAAGAAGCCGGGTTCCAGTCTGATTGCAGCGGTAAAATGGCTACTGGCTTCCTGATGACGGCCGGCTTTGTAAAGAGCCCAGCCGAGCGAATCCTGAAAACTGGCCGAATTCGGTTGCAGTTCGACGGCCCGCTGACAGAGCGCGACGGCTTTAGAAGGATCAACGCCCTGAGTGGCAAGCAGGTAACCCAGATTGTTCAGCGCCGACGGGTAATCAGGTTTGAGATTCAGGGCGCGTTCGTAAGCCCGGGCCGCATTGCGCAGATCGCCGGTCTTCTCGAAGGCGAACCCCAGATTGTGAAACGCTTCAGCTATGTCCGGCCGCAGTTTGACCGCTCTGGTCAGATCGGTGACGGCTTCGACGTAGTTGCGTTCCTGCAGCTTCCCTGTGCCGCGCACATACAGTTTCATGCCTTCATCCTGATAGCCCGGCAGGGCATCGAACGAAAGGGGAAAAGCAGGAACACTCAGAAAAAGCACCAGAATTCCGGTAAATACAAGCCTTTTCATGATATGCCTCCTGATTACTGGCAACAATTTATAATTTTTCCCTATGACTATCGGCACAACGAATCATTACCAGCAGCATTTTTTCTCATGACACAACCTTACCCCCGTCGCACTTATGCATTGAAATCATGACTTAGAGCAACGCTATTTGGGGTAACGACTGAAAATTGCCACATACATGAGCGGGTGTTATCATGTCCATGCAATAAAAAATTATG
>CAZPCO010000514.1:0-2749 GCA_964585025.1 uncultured bacterium
TCCAGGCAGTGATATCGTCTTTCACCTTCATGCCGTTGTTGGCATTGACCCCGAGCCCGGTGCCGCCCTGCATCTGATCTTTGGCCCAGGTCAGGGCACCGCTGCGGGTGCCGTCACCCATAGGCTTACCGATGACGTCGCTCTTGGGATCGAGCGTGCCCGGGTCGATTTCAGGCAATTTTGTCTTAAGAGTTGCCAAGGTTGCAAAAATTTTGTAAATCAGGTCACAGGCGTAATATCTTTTGCTGAGCTGATTGCTCTGGGCGAATTTCTTTTCCTGGGCGGCCAGGCGCAGAATCGCCTGGTCTTTATCGGCGAAATACTTCTCAAGATCCGCGAGAAATTCATAATACTCACTCTGAATGATGTTTTTCGAGTCTCCTGAAGTGAAAGCGCCCTCGGCAAATTCACGGGCTGCAAACATCAGGCGGTGCATATCAAGGCATCTCTGGATCAGAGCCCGCTGATTGCGCCTGTCTGTTGAAGCCTTTAGCATGGCATTATAGCGACTGGCCGCTTCATGAACACAGACGAAGAAGAGTTTTTTGATTTCCTCGAGCCCCATCGTCGAATTGTAGATATACAGTTCGAGACGTGACCGGTTGCGAAGATTCAGTGACGATGTGGTTTCGATATCCTTGTTGATCGTTTCTATATGCGGCTGCAGATAAACCATGACATCAAGAATATCTCTGGCAGCTGCGAAAAAATGTTCGGTACCCTGAGCGTATTTTGCGGAGCCGGGCAGGTCAGCTGCCGCCTTGATTTCTTCGGCATTTTTCAGAGCGTTTTTGAACTGCGCCGCTTCCAGCATGCCGAGGCAGGTGTAGTAAATTCTGCCGGTAGCGAGCGCTACCTCACGAGTTGCTGGTGAACTGACGATGGTGCCGAGATTCTTGTTTTTTTCTTCGAAGATTCTTTCGACTACCTTCTTTTCCAGTTTGCTTTCAGGAAAAGCGTAGGTTGTCTGCACTTCCTTTTTCGCTGCGAAGCCGGGAAAGCGGCAGAGATAATTGAAGGTTCCCGGACCGGTGCCGGCTTTCCAGTTAAAGGCGGTGTTCAGAGTAAAATGCCGCGTCGAGGTATTTTCGGTGCTGATGTTGAGCATGAAGTCTTTCTGAAACATATTGTAAAGAAATGGGGTAGTTTCTTTATTGATGATTGGCTGCTTGAAAAAAGTCGTCTGGCCATCGGTAACCAGGGTAGAAAACTTGAAGGGCTTGCCGTCACTGTCAGCAAGGCCAAGGGCTTCGACGCCGTAGGGGTTGATTTCCGTTTCCTGGAAACAGGCTTCAACAACTTTGGCTGCCATGATCGAGGCTATGAAATGTTCTGAATAGAATTCATTCTTTTGCCGCGAAGACTGCATCGATTGCAGATAAATGACCGCCGCGCCGCCGATGAGAAATATGCCGATGGTCAGCTCAAGAAGAGTCAGGCCGCGTTTTCTTGTCATAGAACGTCTCCTGTGTTCATGAGTGGCCCTTCAGAAATGGTCTGAAACACTTTGCCGCCCTTTTTGAAGGTGAAGGCGATGGTTACTGAACTGGCATTCGAGAGCTGAAAATTGACATCCTGCACGTATGAACAGAGCAGTCTGAGGTTTTTCGAATTGTAAGCCGCCGGTCCGCTGCCATAATCTTCGGTGCTGGTGGTGTAACAGAACAGGTCGTAGATGTCTTCGCCTTCTGCTTTGCTGTCTTTTTCGTTCTTCAGCGGGTACACCGTGACGATATTGTTTTCGAAATCAGCAAAAACGAGAATCGAAGACTTTTCTTTCAGGGCCGGCACGATAAATTCGCGCCCGTTTCTGATTTCACGCAGCACCTTGTTGACCCCGGTGACAACCGAAGACTGCATCTGGAGCCCGTCGAGAAGAATCGTTTGCGAGCGGTTCGCCTGAAAATAGAATCTGAAAACCAGGAACGAGAACAAAGAGGCGATGGCAACGACAACCAGCACCTCAGCCAGAGTAAAACCTCTACGTCGAGTGCTCGTCTCAGAGAAGATCGAATAACGCAAACCTTTTTTCATCTCTGTTTTCATCTCTATTTTCATCTCTCTACGTACATTATACAATATTTCCGGGGAGTCATACACAGGGTGTTGTCTAACATTATTTCACCCAATGAAGACATAATACTTCCGTAGCAGTATGTATACCTGCTTAAAATATAAAAGTTTTTTTTAAAATGGCGCTCTGAGAGTCAGCCGAAACTTCCCGGATCCTCTTTAACGACGTGCAACCCCGGCGGAAAAACCTCTTCAAGTTTTATTTCCAGGCCTTCTACAATTTTTACACTGATCTTGTCGGTGTCGCCGTAGATTTCCGGTTTGCCGAACTTTCTGTCGGCACCGAGCAGGTAAACGCTGACGATGCGGTTCGCTGGGTCAACAGTCCAGAATTCCCTGACGCCGTGCCGTTCATAGAGCGCCCGTTTCTGAATGCAGTCGCGCGCCGCAGTCGAGGGCGAGAGTATTTCGATGATCAGGTCTGGCGCACCCCGGCAGCCCAGGTCGTCGAGCTTTTTTTCGTCGCAGACTACCAGAAGGTCGGGCTGAACCACTGTGTCTATGGCATTGTCGGCTTCATTGCCGCGTGGCAGGCGCACATCGAATGGGGCAGAATAAACCTGGCATGGCCGGCCTCTAAGAAAAAGCTCAAACCCGACCAGCAGCCTTTTGCTGATCTCGGCATGCTGTCGCGACGGGCCGGTCATGTTATAAGGCACGCCGTCGATTATTTCCC
>CAZPCO010000515.1:0-2742 GCA_964585025.1 uncultured bacterium
CAAGGCAAGCGCTGTCAGCCTGGTTCCTTTTGCTGAACAGGCAATCAGCGAACTTACCCCGGAATATGCGCTCTACTTCATATTAGCCCTGGCAAACTCTGGAAACAAGCGTGACCAGTTGCTCAAAGGGCTATTCAACAATGTTCTGACCAGTATTCCCAATGATACATTTGTTAGATTGCTCAGCAAATTCACGCAGACTGAATTAAAAGACAATCTGCTGCCATATATCTACGAAACCGGAAACCGCGGTGCCGTTGCCTGTTACCTGGCAGCCAGAATGCGTATCAACCTGGCTCCCGAGGCTTTTCAATATTTTCTTAAATCACGAGTCTGGCCAGAAACAGATCTGATGAATCTCAGCATGCTGGTGAAACCTGAAGAAGCAAAAGCTCTCTGTGCACACCTTGAATCTCTGATTCCAGCTATTACACCGGTTTCGATCCAGGAAGGTTTTACCGAATTCCGCAACATTCTTTTCAACCACCTTGCCACCGAACCTGTTCCACCTGAATTAAACGAAATTGCCGTTCCGGTTCAAAAAAGCAGACCCGCTGTTGCAGCACCAGTTCCCCAAGAATGCTCAGCCCCAGATAATCAAACCAATAGTGCCGTCGCAAGATCACCTGTCTCTGTTACCGTGTCGAGCGGTAGACCCTCTCACGTTGCTGCAAACAAGCCAGTTTTTTCCAGCACTCCAATATCTCTGCCGGCAATACCCGATAACTACCAGAAACTTCTGCTGCCTGTCGGAGCGGTTTTTCTTCTCTTTACCGCTGGGCTGCTGTATTTCACCTGGTATTACAACGATCCGCTGACGGTAGCAACAAAAGAACCCCGCACGGGAAAATCCCCGCAACAATGGGTTGACGCAGTAACCAATCGTCCGGTTACCGCAAAATATCTTGCCGCAGACAAAGATTACCGTATGGGTGAGCTTTTTCTTACCCGCGACATGTTCAGTGAAGCACTGAAACTATTCGAGGACGCGCTGGCCCTTGACCCCGATCACCTGCAGGCGCTTGCCCGAACTGGTTATTGCCGTATGCGGCTCGGCGACAACAAAAAGGCGGCGGAAATCTTCCAGAAGGTCCTGCAAAAACAATCTGGGGCCGAAAACGTCAACCTTTACCTGGCACGCATCAGCGTTGCAGAAAACAACAGGGAAGCTGCCGAAAAACATTTCCGCGCCGAATTTGCGCTCGGTGGCGATCTGGCTGTTGGCCTCGAGTTTGCGAATTTTCTTGCCAGACAGGGCAACCAGAATGAAGCCATGGAACTGATTGCTTCGCTTCAGGAGAAAAATCCAGGAAAGATGCTGGTTCTGGCCCCGGAAGAAGGAAAGCAGTCACCACCGGGAGGCACGCAGCAATGAAGCGACGCGCCTTGTCTCTAACCGAAGTAATACTTGCCCTGGCTATTGCAGTAATGGTAATGGTGCCCGTCACCAGCATGTTCTCCACTTCAGGGCAGCAGGTTCAGAAGAGCCGCAATTTCAGTTTCGCTGCAGCACTGGCGCGGCGCATTCCCCAGCATCTTATGGTGATGCCATTTGACGACATCGTTGAAGTGCCTTTGTCTGTAGGTTCAATACACGATTCACCAGATGACCCGTTTTTCAACCCTATCATGAATTTCAGCGACAGCCAGAGCGGCCAGAAGCGTGTTAATGCTGCCGATACTCCGGCTCTTTATGATTATCTGGTCCAGTATGATTTCAAATATGCACTTTCAGTAAGCAACGTCAGCTTCGGAACCGGTGACGAAATAAAAAGCATTCTGATTCTGATCACCTGGAAAGAAGCTTCCAGAGACATGATTTATCGCACTCATATTTATGTTTCATCAGTCTAAAACTAGAAGAATAGCGGGTTTTACCATGGTAGAAATCATGGTTGGTGCGGCAATTCTCGCAATTATCGGAGGCATGGTGGCACACTGGTTCGTCATGCAAAGGCGCTACCAGGCTAGAATTCTTGCGATCAGCGATGCACAGCAGAATATCCGTCAGGCTTCCTGGAACATGATTCAGGAACTGCGTACTGCCCGGAACCTGATCTATCCGCGACTTAACGCCGACAAATCGATTAAAAGCGACACCAAAACGGTATTCAAAAATTTCAGCGGTGATATCGTCTGTTATTACCATTTTCCTGATACCCGTGAGATTCGCAGATGTCTGGTTCCGAATGACGGCGGCACCCCGATAATCGATGTAAAACCGATTGCAACTGGTATCGACAAGGTCGCATTTACCGCCCACGATATCGGCAATCGTCTTCTTGGAATATATTTAGAATCAGGTAACACTGTCGGTTTGGAATCCGTATACTTAGTGAACGAATAAAATTTTCAGGTGAATTATGTCAAGACAGGTGGCAGGTATGAATAGACGGCATGGGGTGGCCATGGTCATGGTTATTGGCCTGGTAGCTATCATGATGCCGGTTATTTTCATGCTTTCTCGAATTGGCGGGTCACAGACTCAGCTGGCCATCAAATATCATGAGAATCTTGTCGCTGAAACCGTAGCCTTTTCGGGTTGCAATGCCGGGTTATCAAGGCTTCAGGGTAACCTGAGAGGATACCAGGATTTACCCGACGAAGCGTCCGGCGAAAACAAGTATGCTCTGAATCTGCGCCCGACCGGCATGGGCTTTTTCGGGCAAACGTTGTATTTTATGCTTACCAACTCGCGACTCAAGTCGCATAACTACACTCTGATGGCTGAAGCAGAACAGT
>CAZPCO010000516.1:0-2728 GCA_964585025.1 uncultured bacterium
CAAAGTCTGTTACCGGGATAAGCTATATTAGAGTCTCCAGTTTGCCGGGCGACCTGATGTCAATCGGCATTATATCCTCTCTACTCGCAAAAAATGCGCCAAATCCCACTTCATTGAGAGCAGCTATAAAATCCAGTTCCGGGACCAGATTTTTGCGCGGATCTCTGAGTGTAACCCGCGAAAACGATAGCACTTACGTTATCAATTCTACCAACTACAAAAACGAAACAGATTACGATTCTACCGATGGCATTGGCTTTCAGACAGTTCGTATTCGTTACTTTTCAGGCAATGGAAACCTACAGACAAGTCCTGACAACAGCACCAGAAAAGTCCAGATTCAATTTGCCGGGGAAACAGACTATGGCCTTGTGAAATACACAAACTCAACAGGAATATACGAACTCTCTCTCACAAATAACGCAACGAACTGGCTTGACACAAACACGTATAAACTCAGCACTTCAGAACAAAGCGGATTCTATGCCCTAAAACGAACCTTCGCCTATAAAAGAACCGGGGCTTTAACAATAAACAGCAACAGCGGTCAGCTTCTTGATGGCACAATAAGCGACAGCCTGATCGATGGTGATAAAACCTACACTGCCACACATGTTGTGCAGAGCGGAAACTGCACATCGACCTTTTCTGCCGATGGTCATCAGGAAATTGAAACCAATCAGACTGCACTGCTGGCTGACAAAAATCTTACTTTCTCATGGAATGCCAGCCAGTCTGTTTACGGAAACTCGGGTTATCTTACCCTTGCTTTTTCGGGCACCGGTCTCACATATCTGAAAAACCAGAATGACCGGCTTAATGAACTGTTTCCACCCTTTCCAATAAACGGCAGTTATGCTGACTCAGTGTATGCAAGAGTCTTTCAGTATGCCTGCTCTCAGGATCAGAACGTAAAAAAACTTTATGAAATCATTCTCAGCTCTTACCAGACTAATAACATAAACAACCTGGTTCAATATGCCATTGATCTGGTCACAATCGGAATTGCCTATCAGAAAGACTCGACCGTTTTTTTCGAAGAAGAGTATGTTGCATTACCCAGCGTTGGTCTGTATTTCGGTCAAGGCGACTGCGAAGACAAGTCAATTCTTCTGGGCTCTCTGCTTTACCAGATGCAGGCAGATGTGGTGCTGGTTATTCTCTCCGGAGAAGGCAACTCAGATGGCCATGCCTGTCTCGGTCTCGCGATGCCGGCAGAATATGAAGCTACAATGCCTGTTGGAAGTCTTTACTGGTCATACAATGGCAAAAAATACTTTTATCTTGAGACCACCGGCTCATTCCCCCTGGGACAAACCAACCCCACGGTTCAGGGAATGAAACTGGCAGCGATTATTCCCCCGATTTCGGCTATGCCAACTGTGAGTGCCTCAATCAAAGAAATTCTAAAATCACTGCGCTAAGCGGCCTTAATAATAGTGTTTCTGGTCTGCCAATAACAGCTGCTGAAAGCTTTAATTCTGACACGATGGTCAAAACGAAATTTCGGAACTCAGGTAAGGCAGGCCTTTGGTGATGCGCCATGTGCCACCTTCGTTGGTCCAGGTGACAACAGGGTTCGGGCTCAAAATCGTCGAAATTTTTTCGAAACCGACATTCACGCCGGGTTTACGTGTAATCTCAATCGCCATGGAAGTGGTCACTTCTATAGTATTAGCATCGAGAACTCTATGAGAAACTGGAATAAAAGTATATTTGTCTATGGTGTATCTGGTCAGGCGATCGATCGTGACATCGCACATATCTGTTTTAGCAGCAATTCCCGAGGGGTTGACAAAACTGTCAGAAATCGCCGGCATGAAGGAATCAACTCTCTGTGTAGGCGTTAATGAAGAATTCTCAGCAAGAGAGGTCATCATACTTCTATAACTGGCAGCAATTGTAGGAAAATTTGTTTCAAGAACAGTGTCAAAGACAGGATTCTCAGAAGGTTCGGTCGTATCGATCTGTACTGTTACATTTACATATCGGGCAAAAAGATTGACCGCATCTTCATAGGCATTCAGACTTGCTTTATCGAGCGTGGAAATCGCCTGCGAAACCTGTGAAGCCAGACCGATTATTGCCTTGCCAAACAAAACCGGCGTTGCAATCACCTGTCTGATAACATGGGCAACAAAATCCTGGGTCAGTTTTGAGCCAACGGGAACGACACGTAAAATATTATTAGTGCCAACCGCAAGATCGAGAGCGCCATGAAATTCACTGTAAGAATCGATGCTGCCGCCCTCGATTTTTATCTCTCCAATGCAGGTGCAGGCCGGGATACGGGTGAAGGTGGCAACCGCCGTTCCGCTGACCGTGTCGACCGGCACCGTTTTTACCATGGTCGAAGTCGGCATTCCGGGATTCCCGGCATTAACCAGTATCAGTTTAAAAGTAACCTGAGGGTCGGTTGCGCTGCTCGCTCTAATGGTTGCGACAGAAGAACTTTTTCCCTTTGCCGCAGTTTCGGGCAGAACGATCTGAAAACTGACGGGGCCAGCAACTGCGGAGATGCTCTGGTTATCAGCCGGATTTATTGCAACCGGGTTGCCGCTGTCAGAGTTGCAACCAGAAAACAGCAAACCAGCTACTGTGAAAAAAAGTGCCGAAAAACACATGCACGTATTCCTGCTTAACATTTCTCTCTCCTGATATAGGACTTATAATTTAAAACTCAGTATGCAGCAGGCAGATGTTTTTTGCAATCTGCCGGAAAGCACAA
>CAZPCO010000517.1:0-2719 GCA_964585025.1 uncultured bacterium
CAAAAAGCGTCTTTTCACCGCACGTCCCCGTGGAGTATTGCCGGCGCTCGTCTGGTGCGTTGATGCGCAGGAACAGGCTATGTTTGTGGCGGCCCGCATTCTCGAACTGCGAGAACAGGGCGTCAGGCTCGATGAAATCGCGGTGCTTTTCAGGTCAAGCTTTCATGCTTACCAGCTCGAACTCGAGTTGAAGCGACGCAATATTCCATATGTCAAATGGGGCGGCTTCAAGTTTCTCGAAGCCGGACACCTCAAGGATGTCATTGCACACCTTCGGGTGATGCAGAATCCATATGATCAGGTTTCCTGGCTGCGAATCCTGCTGCTTATCGAAGGTGTCGGCACTCACTCGGCAACCGCGATTTTTGAGCATCTTAAAAAGCAGACCGACCCATTCGCTCCCGGCGAATTCAAAGCCAGACCCCGGGCTGCTGAGGGCCTGAAATCACTTTTCAAAATGCTTGCCGGAAGTGTAAAACTTGGGCAGGTGCCTCCTGTCAGACTTCTTGAACTTGTTTCTGATTACTATTTTCCAATTCTTAAAACACGATACGACGATTATCCCAGGCGTTTCAAAGACATCGACCAGCTGGCACTGATCGCTGGAAAATTCGAAACTCTGGCTGATTTTCTGGCTGACCTGGCACTTGATCCGCCTGGAAATTCAGTCGATGACGCCCTGGCTGATGAATCTGATGACGATGAAGCATTGGTATTGTCAACGATTCATTCTGCCAAAGGCCTGGAATGGCATTCAGTATTCCTGATTTCTGCTCTTGAAGGGCGTTTTCCATCTTTTTCAGCGCTAAAGACTCCTTCTGACATCGAAGAAGAACGTCGCCTTATGTATGTTGCCATGACCAGAGCCGGTGAGAATCTTGCCGTTTCTTATCCGTCGCAACTCTGGGATCCTGCCAGCGGTACGGTTCTGGCCCGGCCATCTCGTTTTCTCGAAGAAATTGAGTCTGATCTGTTGGAAAGCTGGCAGATCAGCCGATGAAGCAGGCGAACGCCAAGCTCAAATACCTGGTGTCATTGTGAGAGGAGAGAAGAAATCTCAGAAAAATGTGATTGCTTCAGGACTTCGCCCATCGCAATGACATTTTTTGACCGAGAATTGCTGTTTGCTTGCCGCTGCGGTTGACATAGGCTTCTGTTCTCTGTTAAGTTATACCATTAAACCTCGAATCGATCAGGAGAAAACCTTAAAGTGGTCAGAAATCTGGCTGTCCTGGCCCTGGCGATGATCTGTCTTCTGGCAGGAATGATCATCTATGATTATTTGAGTATACCCAGCCGCAACCTGATCATTTTCTACACCTCGAATCTGCGCGGCCAGATCAAGCCATTTTCTGGCACGGTTCTCGACCGTCAGTATGATCAGATCGGTGGCCTGGCATTCATCAGAGGTTTTATCTCGGATACCTCGCGCGCTTTCAACTTCAACCCCAGACAGGTTCTCCTTCTGGATACCGGCGATTCACTCTTCGGCACAGCCGAGGCTTCGCTGACCATGGGTGAAGTTCCTCTTCGACTGATGGGCAAAGCCGGTTATGATGCGATGACAATCGGCAACATGGAATTCGAATATGGCTTCGATGCTCTCAAAGGTTTTGTCAGCAGCAATCACGTGCCGATGCTGGCCTGCAACTATCGTGATATCGCCAGCCCGGTTGGTGAAACCTTCAGGGGCAGTCTGATGGTTGAAAAAGACGGTATCAAGGTCGGCGTCATCGGGCTTGGCCACGGCCAGCTTGCCCGCAACACCCGACAGGACAACATCGTCAATCTTGAAATCATCGATATGAAAACCTCGGTTCAGAAAGCAGCTGCCATGCTGCGTGAAAAGGGTGCCGAAGTCATTGTACTGCTCTCACATCACCCTGAGGTCGGCGGTCTCGAAAATCCGGCCGAAGTTTTTCCCGATGTCGATATCATCATCGGAGACCTCATCGGGCCGGGTGCAGTAGTAAGCGGTCGACCGATGATCTGTCAGACAGCTCCCGGCCGTGGCGGCGGAATCGGGATGGTAAAGATTTCGTATGTTGGCGGCAAATGGGACATTGCGAAAGGCTTTCAACGCATTTTCACTGTCGATTCAAGTAAAATTACTCCCGATTCAGAACTTGCCTCTGAAATAAGCCGGGTCGAAGCCAAGATCGACACTCTGCTCGATGAAGTTATCACTACCAGCACCGACAGTTTCAGCTATTCATACACTGAAGAATCGGCAATTGGCACTTTGATTGCAGATTGTATGCGCGAAGCCGCAGGATCCCAGGTCGCTCTGACAAATTCAGGCGGCATCAAAACCTCGCTGGGCTCCGGGCCAGTGACCCTCAGAAATCTTTACGACATTCTGCCCTTCGAAAACAATCTGGTAACCGTTGATTTGAGTGGCTGGCAACTCGAAAATCTCATCGAAGAAAGCCTTTCTGGAAAGACAGGCTTTCTACAGGCATCGGGCCTTTCCTGCACTTATTCCAGCGCCAATCCTCCTGGCTTTCGTATTATTCAGATCGACGTCGGCAGTCAGCCTCTTGAATTCAATGCAACCTACAGCGTTGCCGTCAATGATTTCATGTATGCAAACGATTATGACTGGCCTGAGCTTTCCAATGGCCACCCGGCAAGGGTGAAAGGCCTTGTCCGCGAAAACCTCGAAAAGTATCTGCGGCGCAAAACCTCGATCTCCCCCACTGCTGAACATAACTTTGAC
>CAZPCO010000518.1:0-2715 GCA_964585025.1 uncultured bacterium
TTCAGCGCTCCCGGTCGCAACAACTTCTTCGGGCGGCAGTTTTTCCATGGTAAAACCGGTATAACCATAGAAAATCGAAACAAGCGGGTTGACCAGATTGAGAAAAGCGAACGGCAGATAGGCAAATGGGTGAATGCCGAGAGTTGAAGCCATGAAGGCACCGCAGGTATTCCAGGGAATGAGCGGTGAGGTCAGAGTTCCGAAATCTTCAAGGCATCGCGAAAGGTTTTTCGGGTGCAATCCCTTGTCGCGATAGATGTCTTTGTAGATTCTTCCCGGAATGACGATCGACAGATATTGATCGCCGGCCGCCAGGTTGCAGAAAACACAGGTGCAGAATGTGGCAAAAACCGTTGAACCGGTGCTGCGGGCAAACTTGAGAATCCGCATGGAAACGACATTGAGCATGCCTGAGCTTTCCATGACTCCGCCGAGCGAAAGGGCGATAAGAATCAGAGATATTGTTCCCATCATGCTTTCGAGCCCTCCCCGAGAAAGAAGCTCGTCAACCAGCTTTACTCCGGTATTTGAGACATAGCCGGTGTGGGCCGCCTTGATTATTGCTGCCATATCTGCGTGCTGGAAAACCGCTGCGAAAATTCCCCCAAGAAATACGCCGCCAAAAAGCCCTGGAATAGCCGGAACTTTCATGACCACCATGACTATTACCAACAGCGGTGGGATCATCAGCCAGAGGTTGATGGTAAAACTTTTGCTGATGGCGTCAAGAATCGAATTGATCGAGGCAAAATCGAGTTCCTTCCCTGCGTAATTCATGCCAAGAAAGGCATAGATCGTGCAGGCAATCAACATGCTCGGGCCGGTGGTCCAGGCCATATGCCTGACGTGATCGAACAGTTTTGCACCGGCCATTGCCGGCGCCAGATTGGTTGTATCAGAAAGCGGCGACATTTTATCGCCGAAGTAGGCACCAGAGATAATGGCACCGGCGACCATGTTGGTTGGAATTCCAAGCCCGGAACCCACACCGATGAGAGCGATGCCTACGGTTGCAGAAGTTGTCCAGGAACTGCCGGTTGCGGTAGAAACAATCGCGCAGATCACGCAGGTGGCTACCAGAAAAATGCCTGGTGATATGATTTTGAGACCGTAGTAAATCATTGCCGGTACCACTCCGGAAAGTATCCAGACGCCGATGATACAGCCGATGATCATCAGAATGAGAATTGCCTGCATGCCCATACCGATGGTATGCATGATTCCTTTTTCCAGGTCATCCCATTTATGGCCTGACCAGACCGCAACGACAGCCGCAAAGGCGGTGGTAGCAAGCAGAGGAATATGTGAAGAAGCCTTGAAGAAAATAATACCGCCGGTCAATGCGGCGATAAGAAACACGATCACCAGCAAGGCGCTGCCAAAAGTGATCTTTGCATCACCTGATTCCATCATGAATGTCTCCCTGTCGGAAATTTATGTCTGTTAACGAGATCAACCCGGCCGCAAGCTTCCTGCAACGGTCATTTTTCATCTGCCCGGTCATCTGGATAATGATAAAGGCGGACAGCGCATTTGACAATCTTTATGATCAGCAGAATTCAGCCATTGGATGCCAGGTTTGCAATCAGGTCAGCGTTGAACGGGAGACATGGGCGTGTTAGGATGCATTAATCGAAATAGAGGGAAGGTTAAGAATGGAAGTAATTATCAAAAGAGACAGAGACTCTGCCAGCAAACTGGCGGCAAAGATCATTGCAGCGCTGATTAACAGCAACCCGGCGGCGGTGCTTGGCCTGGCAACAGGTTCGACTCCGCTTGGGCTGTATAATGAGCTTGTCAAGATGCACCGCGAGGAAGGTCTATCATTCAGACATGTTAAAACTTTCAATCTTGATGAATATATCGGACTTGATCCAGCGAATCCATGCTCGTTCTACAACGAAATGCACCGCAACCTCCTGCAGAAAATAGACCTGGCCCCCGATGCGTCACATATTCCCGACGGCAGGGCCAGCGATATCGTTGCCAGCTGTGAAGCCTATGAAGCGGCGATCAGAAGAGCCGGCGGCATAGATCTTCAGGTTCTTGGCATCGGGCATGACGGTCATCTGGCTTTCAACGAGCCCGGATCTTCACTGAGTTCAAGAACACGCATCAAAACGCTGTCAAAAGTAACCATAAAGGCAAATGCAAGATTTTTCGGCAGTGAAGATAAAGTGCCGCGCCATGTAATGACCATGGGACTAGGCACGATCATGGAAGCAAGGCAATGTCTGATGCTGGCTTTCGGGGCGGAAAAAGCCGAAGCTGTCGCCGCGACCGTCGAAGGCCCTGTTTCAGCATCGTGCCCGGCTAGCCTGCTGCAGTTTCACCAGCGGGCAGTGATAATTCTCGATGAGGCCGCAGCCAGCAAACTTCGCCACCATGATTATTACATCGATGTCTACGAGGGCAAACCAGACTGGCAGCGTTACGAATAAAGATCCGGGTGTGGGCAGGGTTAAACAAACGCTGCCTTTCCCGGTCAAAAATCAATAAAAAGCAGAAGGTGCAACTTCTCCCGTCGCAGAGCAGGTTAGAAGCGACCAGGTCGATTTTTTGATTCCTTCGACAGGCTCAGGAAGCAAAGGTCAGAGACCGGGTATTATTAAGACTTTGCTCATTGCTGATGCAGGCTTAACACTCAACGGGAATTGCTGAAACAAACATCAGGGGGTGGGCAGCATTCCGGGCAGTGTGGTAGAATAGTTGTCT
>CAZPCO010000519.1:0-2713 GCA_964585025.1 uncultured bacterium
CACAACTACACCCCGCCGACCCGACGCAAAATCTATGACGAGACTCTGCCAAAGCTTGGGCTTGCCGAAAGCAAGTTCGAACTGGCTGGTTTCATCGTCATTTCATGGAAAGATACCATGGCGACACCGGAAGAGTTCGAATCATTCTGAACAGGCTTGAACAGGCATTCCGGTTATGATAGAATACGGCCATTGGAGACGTCATGGAAGACCGATGCCCCCTTTGCCTCAAAATCAGGGAATACAAGATTCCAGAGTTAACTTACCTCAAATACCAGAACAGCGAGCGACTGGTCTGCCAGGAATGCGCCGAAGAAATTCGCGGGCAGATGCGCCCTACCTGGCAGATTATTGCCGGTCGTGTTTTTCCTCGCAGTCTGAAAAATTCCTGAAAGGCAGCAAATGGCTATAAGCAGATTCACGGGCAGAGAAATCGAAGATTTTTGTGCCTTTCTATCAAGAGAATACGGCTTGAGCTTTCCTCCCGCCCGTTATTCATTTGTCGAAAACCGCGTCGAGCCGCTGCTCGCTGATTTCAGCTGCAGAACTCTTTCCGACATCATTTTGCGGGCAAAGCGCGATTTGAAGCTGCGCATGGATCTCCTCAACAATCTGACCACCAATGAAACCTGGTTTTTCAGGCATCCTGAGCATTTCACGATCTTGAAAAAACATGTTCTGCCGGATCTGCTGCAAAGGAAGAGCGAAACTGGTGACAATCGCCTGAACATCTGGTCGGCGGGCTGCTCTCTCGGGGCCGAATTATATTCGATTCTCTTTACCCTTCTCGAATTTCTGCCCAGCCCGGAAAAATTCAATCTCATGCTTCTTGGCAGCGACATCTCTTCAGATGCAGTAAAAACAGCCCGGGAGGGCACTTACGAGGGGCATCAGCTGCGACTGGTCGGGCACAAGATGCTGCATCGTTTTTTCAATGACGTCAGAAATGACCGCTGGCAGGTTAAACCTGAATTCAGAAAAATGGTAGAGTTCGAGGTGGTCAACCTGCTTACCAGCTGGCCGGCACGTTCTTTTGACATCATTTTCTGTCGCAACACCATGATCTATTTTGATCAGGACACCAAACTGAAGCTGACGGAAAGATTCTTCAACGCTCTGCATGCTGACGGTTATTTTCTGACCAGCGCCAATGAAATGGTTCAAAGCGAAGCTCTGCCCGGAATACGCCGCCTTTTTCTCGAAAATGAGATCGTCTACCAGAAATCATGCGACCGCCAGCAATACCAGGTTTACAATTTCGTCACACCGGCCGATCTGCTGCGGGCTTTGAACATTCTGAAGAACAACGGTTTCGACTATCAGCTGGAAAAGCTGCATCCTGAACACGAGCTGGCACCGACCAGAGCGATCTTCATCAGCAAACGCGATGCTCACAAAGCCGAAGAATTGTTCAATCTCAGTGCCATCAAAATTTCCAGCTCTGAAACATTGAACCGCTAATTTTTCATTCAGACCCGGGCTTCATGTTGCCGATTAAATAGGTGTGCAACAGCCCGAAATAGTCAATAATCACATCCGGATACGCGTAACCGTGCTCCTCAAAAGGGAAGACGGCAAAATATGCTTCGTGCGCCACCTTAAAAACGGCAGACGTTACTGGCTGCTTCCCGGTGGCGGTCAGGATGCCCTCGAGTCTGCCGAAGCCGCGGCCGCCAGGGAACTTCAGGAAGAACTGCGCATCAGCGCCGGCAGTTTCCAGCTGCTGTTTGTGCGGGAATCGATGAATCCGAACAATGGCAGGCACATTCAGTTTCTGGTTTTTGAAGGCCGCAACCCTGATTTTTCAACCCTGGCATCGGGCGAGGACGAACGCGTCGAAGGTTATGACTTTTTCGGACCGGATGAAATAGCTACCCGAGAGATTTTTCCGGCAATGAAAGAAGACATTATAAGTTTCGCCCGGGGTCAGACACCGGTGTTGTTCAGAACCCTGGATTGGATTCCATGATTGATGGAGGCTGGCAATGATAGAAAAGAAATATGAACAGATAATCAAAGATTGCAAAAAGCGTATCGCAGCCAACCCACGCGATTTTTTTGCCTATTACCAGCTGGCCCGGGCACTGGAAATGTCTGGCGAAACCGATCGCGCCATCAACGTTTTCAAAGATGCCATCACCATCAACCCCAAAGACGCATACGCGCACAATTTCATCGGCCTTGCCTACCGCAACAAGGGCATGCTCAACGAAGCGATCACCGAGTTCAAGAAGGCGATCATGTTCAACACGAGCTATGCCTTTCCGTATGCGAATCTGGGAGTCATCTACAAACTCAAGGGTATGTATGATGAAGCCATCATCCGCTTCAAAAAGGCGATTTCGCTGAAACCGGATTTCGCTTTCGCCCACCTGCAGCTTGGACTCATCTACAAACTCAAAAAGCTGTATGACGAGTCGATCGTCAGGCTGAAAAACGCCATCGATCTGAACCGTGACTATGCCTACGCTCACTTCTCTCTCGGTGCCGTCTATTTAGAAATCGGCAAGCCGCGCAAGGCGGTAGTCGAGTTCAAAAAGGCGGTTCTGCTCAACCCGCAGGATGCTTATGCTCTCTGCCAGCTCGGGCGCAGCTTCGTGGCCATGGAAAACCACGAGGAAGCGGTCAAATATCTGCGTGAATCGATTAAAATCAATCCGGACAACGCCTTTGCCTTTCTCAATCTCGGCATGGCCCATTTTTTTGCCCAGGC
>CAZPCO010000520.1:0-2707 GCA_964585025.1 uncultured bacterium
TGGTTCGATGCTCAGAAAGACGGTTTTACCGCTAAAATAGAAGGCATAAGAAGTGGTGGAATATGATTTCTCGTGCTCGATCCAGACAACCTGGTCATACCCGGTCGTGAAGCAGTTGTACCAGAGGTGCTGCCAGAGAACATTGAGTGGGTTCAAGTCGGGGTGGGTGTGGTTTCTAATTTTCTCGATGAACGTGTGTACTCCTTCGAGATTCATGGTTTCATCGCGAAATCGACCATGGTAAAATCGGCCAAGAAAATTTTCGTTGATGTCGGCAAAGGTTCTTGGAAAGCTGTTCCAGCCAATGATACTGACGCAGAGCAGCAAAAGTAGGAAGATGATGATGAATTTCTTCATTTTGTTTCCCTGCAGGTTCGCTTCTGGAATCGTCTTATCTGCAGAAGGCCGGAAAGAGCACGGTCTGATACTGCAGTTGAAGATTCATTTGTCAAAATGATTTTACTTCAAAAGATAAATTTTAAGTATTAAATTTTCGGTCTTTGTTATAATCTGCCTTTGAACACATTTTCGTTTGTATTTTCAGGTTGAGACCGTTGGGGTGGCGTTTGGCGAAGAAGAAATCGTTTGATGGCTATTTATGTGGTAACGGCTGGGAAGAAGCCCTGTGCGGGGAACTTGCTGCCGTTGATTCTGAATGTCGCTTCAGCTCGCCGGCTGCCGGCCTGGTAATTGGCGAAAGTTCTGCTCTGCTGCATCGTTTTGAGCCGGTTTTTGCGCGGCAGTGGCTTCCAGAATGTGTAGAAATACAGGGTGACTCAATTGCAGCCTTGATTCAGGAACTCGGCAGGATTGTCGACCCTTATCTAGACCAGAATCCGATACCCTGGACATTACATTGTTATACCCCAGATCTGTTCACCGAAGAATCCGAGCATTACGCTTTCCTCAGCGGCCGGCCTTCGCTGCTGCACGACAAATTCATGCAGCGCATGGGAACCTATCGGCGCCGGGCTCTCGAAAGATTCGCAGAACTCAGGGATGTCGATGAAAAGCGTCCCTTCCTGCTTGTTCAGGCAGTGCTGGTAGATGTCGACAGACTGTGGGTGAGTGTAACGAAAAGGTTCAAAACTGCCAGCGGTCGATATGTCCCTTTGGTATGGCGCAGCAGTTCCGGGCCTGTTGCGACAGACCCTCAAGCTCCATGTCGTTCTTATTACAAGCTGGAAGAAGCCTGGATGCAGGCCGGAATTTATCCAAAGCGGGGTGAAACCTGCATCGATCTCGGGGCCGCTCCCGGAGGCTGGACCTGGGCTGCGCTGAAGCGTGGCGCCAGGGTTGTCGCTGTTGATTTTGCCGATCTCAAGGATCATGTTGAGAGACATCCGCGCTGTGAGCATTCTCGTGATAACGGCTACTCTTTCATGCCGGCACGAGCTGTCGACTGGATGTTCTGTGACATGATTGTCAGGCCGATGGCAACGCTTGGCCTGCTGGAACGCTGGCTTGAAGCGAAAGCGTGCCGTCGATTTGTCGTCAACGTCAAATTCAGAGGCAAGCAGCCAGAAAGCATTCTGACCGCCATAAGCGAGCTGCAGGCCAGATTTGCGATTTCCAGACTGCTGGTCAGGCATCTCTATTACGATCGAAATGAGATTACCCTGATCGGGTTGTGATAAACAGCCACAGCCAGAGATGTTGGCAAGTTCCAGGCTGGGCCGATTGTTTGAGCAAAAACAAAGGGGCTTTTCCCTGTGGGAAAGCCCCCCCTGATTACTTTGCAACAACCAGATTCTCAGATCGGAATATAAAACATTCCATAATAGCCGGCATGGTTATCATCAGTCGAATATGTGTAACTTTCCGATCTGACGTTGATTTTATAAAGGGTTCCGTCTTCTTTAAGAGTTACACAGTAGTTGATCTTGTTAGTTGCATCATACCAGACGTATTCTGGCGATCCTGCATATTGTCTGGGTTTTCCGAGATTGCGGTAATCGTTACCGATCATCAGGTCGCTGCTTGAACTGAAACTGAATTTTAGAACGTCATCATGCTTGTAGGGAAAACCGGTTGGCACTTTGGGTGTTGGTGAATAAGTCGGAGCTTCAGCGAATGTAAGATCGATGACCTGGCCCTGAAGCTTTTCGGGAGTGGTTGTAAATTGGCTGCCAGTTTCGGTATTTGTTGAGGTCGACGTGTTTGTAGAGGTCGAAGTCGAAGTAGAAGCTTCAGCACCATTGAGTGACCCTGAAACGATTGAAGCCGGGTAGGCTGTATTTGAAGAGTCGCCAACCTTTGTAACAATGAATCTGGTTATCAGGCGCCCAACGCCAAGAAAGCCATTCAACTCGATACTGAAGTTTTTAGAACTGTCGGCAAAGATGAAGTCGATTTTTCTTTTGCTGCTGTCGACGACAGAATATGTGAAGCTGCCGGTCAGGGCGCCGCTTCCAGATTGTGGAAACATGCTGTTATCGCTGAGATTGTTGACATAGGCGAACTCATTGACCGTGCCATTGCTGGTAAAACTGATCGATGGGTTGAAGCTGATAGTAGCGCCGTTAAAGGCTGCAGCATCGGCTGGCGGGTTAACGGGGACCGGTCCGGATTCGCTGTCGTTATCTCCAGACAGGCTGCATCCGGTAACTGCAAATAACATTGATGCCAAAAGAATCATGAACAGATATTTTCTCACTTCGATTTCCTCCGGTTGATTTATAAATGCCACAAAAATAGTATCATAAAA
>CAZPCO010000521.1:0-2706 GCA_964585025.1 uncultured bacterium
GTCGCGGGCAACTTTCAGCACATGTTTCAGATCGGCGGAACCATCTTCTCCGGGAGGAGTTCCTACTGCGATGAAAAGCAGCAGACATTTCTGCACAGCTTCTTCGAGCCGGGTGGTAAACGACAGGCGTTCTTCTGCAACATTCCTTTTGACCAGACCATCGAGACCAGGTTCATAAATGGGAATGATGCCGTTTTTAAGATTCTCGATCTTCTTTTCATCAGTGTCGACACAGACAACGTCATTACCGGACTCGGCAAAACAGGTTCCAGTAACCAGGCCGACGTACCCGGTTCCGATCATGGCGATTTTCATGTGACGTAACCTTTCTCATGTGCGGTTGCAATATGGTAAATTGAGAGTCATAATACCACCTGTCCGAAAAAATTCAAACCAGCAAGAGTCATACATCGCCCAATGATCAGAATTCTCGACAAATACATCTTCAAGCAGCTCATCGGCCCCTTTCTCTTCGGCTTTTTCCTCTTCGTGACCATCATTGCAATCGATCCGCTGATGTCGACTCTGCAGAGCATCGTCAACGAAAATGTGCCGATGAGCGTCATGGGGCGCTGGTTTCTCAACCGCCTGCCACAGGATATGATCTTCACTTTTCCCATGTCGGTTCTGCTGGCCAATCTTCTCGTATTCGGCCGGATGTCGAAAGACTCAGAGACTACTGCTCTTAGAGCCGGTGGCACAAATTTCTACCGTATTCTGCTGCCGGTGGTGATTTTTGCCCTGATGATCACTCTTTTCAGCTTTCTTTTCAATGAAATGGTGGTACCAACTGCAAACCAGGAAGCACGCAATATCAGACGCCAGGAAATTTTACGGCTCGTTGAGCCCGAAGCAACCGAGAATTCCGTGATGCGCACTTCCGACGGCGCTTTTGCCTATGCCCGCAAGGTTTATGAGAAACGCGGCCTGATGGAAAAGGTTCTGCTCGAGTATTACGATGAGCGCGGGGTTCTCGAAAGGCGCATTTCTGCGGCTACCGCAGAATGGGATGGATCTGCCTGGGTTCTCAAATCAGTGATAGAGCAGTCTTACAGTGAATCTGCGGGGTTGGCATCACCTTCTACACGCCCCGAAATGAGAATCACCGGCATTGAAGAAAGCCCCGAAGACTTTGCCCGGCAAAGCAAAAAACCCAATGAGATGAGTTACACTGAACTCAGCGACCGCATCGACGCCTACGAGCGCTCTCAATTCATGGATACTACTGAAATGCGCGTTGGTCTGGCCATGAAAACCTCTCTGCCGTTTGCCAGCTTCTTTTTTGCCATCATCGGCGCAAGTTTCGGTCTTACCAACAGTCGCAGCGGCGCTTTTATCGGCTTCGGCGTCTCGATTCTGATCATCTTCGTCTATTACGTAATGATGAGCCTGTTTTCGGCGCTCGGCAAATCAGGATTTCTGCCGCCAATGCTGGCCGCCTGGGCCCAGAACATCATCTTCGCCTTTGTCGGCTTCTATATTGTCAAAAGAATCAATGACTGATCCGATGCCAAGATATTCTGCCTGTTCACGAACCCTGTTCCCGCTCATTGCTTTCCTGGTAATGATTTCCGGAACCCTGTCAGCCGAAATTTTCAGACCGCTGCAGATTTTTCTGCCCGGAAACCTGGCCGGCAAGCTGTCTCGCCTGTCACAGAGCCTCGATATTGAGCCGTCACCAGGCTGGCGCATTCCCGATACCATCGATGCCTTCAGACGGGACCGCAGTCGTGATCTTGTGGTGTTAGCGCCGGGAAATGATTCCGATCTTTTTGCACCGCTCAGCTTTCTTGACCGTGGCAACTTCGAGAAAGAGCTTATTAGCCGCTGCCGACCCGAAGCATGGGGTATCAGTCCATCAGATATCGAGATGTTCAATACCTGTAATCTTGACCGTGAGATCAGAAAGAGAGTTTTCACCAATCTTGACAGTGGTTCAGGGGCCCCGCTTTTCGCAACTCATTATTCCAGAAAGCGCGGCCGGCAAACCATCTGGTTCTTCAATTTCATCGAACCGGCTCTATGCAGAGACCTCCCGGCAAAAACTTTCGGGACAGCAGCTCCAGAACCTCTGGCACGTTCTATCCGGCGCCTGAACCCTGAATTCAAAAACGATGATCTGAGCATTTCAATTCTGCATTGTGCTTCACAGGCAATGGCAGCCGAACTTGCCGCCTGCCTGAAGAACATGCCGGGGTTTCATCTCATGGTTCAAATACCAATAGGTGGGCAGCAGCCAATGTTTTCGACATACTCCCCCGAGCAGGATGCCAACGTCTTCAGAATGTCGGTAAGGCCAGGGCATGAATCGCTGCCGTTAATAAACGTTTTGCTGCGCAACGGTGGCTTTCCGCGTCTGACGCTGCGGATGCTGCCCCTGGCAAAATGCAGTTCCCTGAACGCTCATGACTGGCATTACCGCACCTTCAACCGTTTAAAACAGCCGATTTTCGAAACGTTGAAGGTAGTCAGAACGACTTTCAGACCATCTTCATCAGCGCTGCATCTAAGCAGCCAGGGGCAGGCACACATGTTGCGAATCACTGCCGCTTCCGACATCGCCATCGTCATTCCCCCAGAAACATTTTTCATCAACGATAACGTCATCAGCACCGGCCACATCATCAGCTGTATGCCCAACGACCGCGTGCATCGCTTCAGGATTTCCGGTTCCGAACTGCTGCAGCTGGCAGAAACCCTCATCAA
>CAZPCO010000522.1:0-2702 GCA_964585025.1 uncultured bacterium
GTTGAATAAAGTGTTCGTCGAGAAATTATGGTACATGAAGGGTGATCCTCAATGGATGTTGGACTTACGATTGAGAGCATTGGATCATTTCTTGAAACGGCCCATGCCTACCTGGGGAGCTGACCTTTCAAAGCTTGATTTAGATGACTTGTATTATTATGTCAAACCCACAGAAAAAGAAGGAAAATCTTGGGATGACGTACCAGCAACCATAAAAAATACTTTCGACCGACTTGGCATTCCTGAAGCGGAACAAAAATTTTTAGCCGGCGTGGGAGCACAATACGAATCTGAAATGGTCTATCATAAAATCCATGAAAATTTAGAGAAGCAAGGCGTAATCTTTCTGAGCATTGAAGAAGGTTTACGGCAGCATCCGGATTTATTCAAGGAATATTTTTCTACGGTAGTTCCCATTGAAGATAATAAATTTGCAGCTTTGAATAGTGCAGTTTGGTCTGGTGGATCTTTCATTTATATTCCCAAGGACACAAAGGTGGATTTGCCCTTGCAAGCATATTTTCGCTTGAATGTAGCTAACATCGGTCAGTTCGAACGCACCCTGATCATCGCTGATGAAGGGGCTCAAGTTCAGGAAAAAGAAAGCGGCGGCTTTCGGCAGCTACCCGGCGCAGTTGAGCGGCGTTGCTGGCCTTTTCGACGGCCGCCAGTGAAGTTTTGATATCGGCAACTGATTTGCCGGAAATGGTAATCAGCTCGGTGCCGCGTTCCCAGTCCCAGGTGGGTTTTTCGGCAGTATATTCTGAAACAACCACATGGAAGTTGCTGCCGCCAAAGCCGAGGGCGCTGACTGCTGCATAGCGGGGGCGGCCTTCTTCGCTCAGCCATGGCCTGATCTGATCGGGAAGATAGAATGGTATTGCTTCTGCAGCCAGAGATGGCGCAGGTTTTGTAACTTTAATCGTGGGCGGAATAACTTTGTGATAAAGTGCCAGGGCCGCTTTGATCAGGCCGGCAGAACCAGCTGCCGCTTTGGTATGACCGATCTGCGATTTGACTGAACCCAGGGCACACCAGGGGCGGTTGTCGGTGGCGGGGCCATATATTTCTCTGAGAGCGCTGACTTCTGCTTCATCGCCGGCACCGGTGCCGGTGCCATGCGCTTCGATCAGACCAATGTCGCGAGGGGAAACGCCCGCCTGCTCATAGGCGCGTCTCAACGCCTTTTTCTGACCTTCAGCGGCAGGAGCATAAATGGCCTTGCCTTTGCCGTCGCTTGAAGTGCCAACTGAATTGATGCAGGCATAAATGCGGTCACCATCGCGCTCTGCGTCAGACAGGCGCTTGAGAACGACCATGCCGATACCTTCGCCGATGATGGTTCCGTCATTGTCGACGCTGAAGGGTCTGGCCTGACCGGTCGGCGACAAAGCCGGGGTTTTGCAGAAGCACATGAACATAAAGATGTCGTTGAAAGTATCGACACCGCCGGTAATGGCCATGTCGGTTTTACCGGTCCAGAGTTCCATGGCTGCGAGATTTATTGCACTCAGGGAACTGCCACAGGCTGCATCGACGACGCAGTTGGTGCCGCCCAGATTGAGGCGATTGGCGATTCGGCCGGCTGCCACATTTCCGAGAAGGCCGGGAAAAGAGTTTTCCTGCCAGCCGACATAGGCTTTGCCAATGTTTTTGACTACTTCTTCGGTAATTTCTGGTGAAACGCCGGCATGCTGCATGGTACGTCGCCAGATAGGGTGCCCAAGACGAGCGCCAAGCGGCACTACAAGTTCAAGCGTACCGGTCAGGCCCAGAATGACACTGACATTGTCGCGATTGAACTCACGTTTTGCAGTATAACCGGCGTCGACAAGAGCGCCCTGAGCGACAACCAGGCTGAGAAGCTGGGAAGTGTCGATGGAGTCGAGGTCAGAAGGGGCAATTCCCCATTCGGCGGGGTTGAAGTCGACCGCATCGAGAAAGCCGCCGTTCTTTGTATAAACATGGTCGGGGCGTTTCTTGTCGGCATCGAAGTAATCTTCGGGGTTCCAATGAGTGGCGGCGGGTACTTCGGTTATTGCGTCAACCTTCTCTTTGATGTTGGCCCAGTAGTCTTCAACAGTTTGAGCCTTGGGGAAAAGACAGCTCATGCCAACGATTGCGAGAGGTTCGAAATTTTGTTTAGTGCGCTTCATACCGACCTTCCTGTGCTGTAAAGTCATACCGCAGGCCTGACACCAAACCATGGTCCGCCGCAACGATGAATTGGTCTAAATCAGCGGCTGATGGCAAAAGAAACAGGTCTGCCTCGTGTACCATAAAATTTGATGAAGATATTACCACGCGGAGACTTATTTTTGAAGTTTTATTTAGTCGGGTTGGGTTGCCGTAAAATCAGGCTGGCATATAGAGCCGATGAGTCGGTTATTTTTTGATCAGTTCAGCAACCATTTTACTGAGCTCAGCTGCAAGAAATGGCTTGGCAATAAAACCGCCAAGGCCGGCCGCGCGCATTTCACTCAGGTCATCTTCTCTTGAAAAACCGGACGCGAGAAGAACCCTGGCGCCTGGCCTGATTTTCTGTATCTCGAAAAAGCAGTCCCGACCATTCATTCCAGGCATGACCATATCGAGAATTACCAGGTCTATCTCATTGCAGCGTTCGGTGAATGGCGCAACTGCATCGAACCAGTTAGCCGCAAGTGAAACGCTGTAGCCAAGGTTTTCGTGAATTGCCTTGC
>CAZPCO010000523.1:0-2701 GCA_964585025.1 uncultured bacterium
CTCTGGTTCATGGTCTAGACGGTTGGAAAAAGGATTTGCGCCGATGTGCATATCGTATAGCCACAGCTGGCCATCGAGTTCTTCGGCGTAGGAATCTTTGAGGTTGACTCTTCCTTCACGGCATGGACGCAGCTCTGAGCCGGCCAGAACTATGCCGACTTCAAGTTTTTCGATAATGAAATAGTCATGGTGTGCCTTGCGGTTGGCGGCAATCACCTTGACTCCTTCATCGGAATGTTTTTTTGAATTCAATCAGGTCACCTGCTTTCACGCCCGGGCCACATTCTCTTCTGATAAGGGCCCAGCTTGTGTTTTTATAAACTTTGGTAAGAAGCAGATCGGCTGATGGCTTATCTGGTGCTCTGCCAATCTGTTTTCCGGTATCGGGGTCAAACAGTGGTTCGCCGGCATTGAACGCGCTCAAATCCAGGCTGTATTCATCGGACAGATTAAGACCATCCTCAAGGCCCATATTGATGATAACCTGACCGTTGACCCGTCTGACGATTTTTCCGGGGGCGGTAATTTCATGACTTGCGGGAACGACAAATTTTTCGGCAAGTTTAGTGAACCCTGGCTCAGTCGCAAAGCGCGGCCGCTGCTGGTCGATCAGAGGTGAAGCGACATAACCCATGTCGACCTTCAACATCCTTTCGATACCCTCTTTGAAATTATTGAAGCTTACATCGCGTTTGCTCAGCAGATCACGGTAAAATTTGACGCTTGCCTGGTGCTCGCCTTTGTCCCAGAGGATGCGGGCCAGTTGAAGCAGATATTGGTGGTTGCCGGGGTAAAGACTGACGGCAAGTCTGATTTCAACTTCCGCGCCGTCCCAGTGCCCTTTATCCAGAAGATTCAGGCCGCGCTCATAAGCTTCCCTGGCTTCCCTGGTTTTTTCAGTCACCCGCAGCATCTGATTGTAGGCAGGATATTCATTGTTTTCAACCGACAGGGCAACGCGACGGTCTTTGATCAGCTGATTCAGGCGCTCGACTTCTTCCCAGTGGAAGATAGCGTCTTCCAGACGCCCGGTTTCATGATAAAGCTTGCCGAGCCAGTAATGCGCCTTGATCAGGTTTGGCTCCTGGCGAAGTGCTTCGATGAAGTAATCTTCAGCTTTGTTGAAATTTCCGTAACGATAATTGCTGTAGCCGAGTTCGTAAGAGCTGAGCGCACTGTCATGTACGCCAGGAACTGAAAAGGCCTGCTGTCTGGCGGGGGTTGGTGTTTGCAGCGGTGCTGCAAAAACAATGCTGCCGGGAGCCATAAACAGCAGAATGGCAGCCACCCGGCCGGTTTGCAGAAAATTCAGCATGCCTGGAATCTCCGTCTGATGAAAAGGTTAACCATCAAACTTATCGGCATAATGGACCCCGTCTCTGAGTGCTGCTTCAGTCTCCGGAAAGATACTGCAGTGGATTGATATATCTGCCGGCCATCGCAACCGAAAAGTGAAGATGTGGGCCGGTTGCGCGCCCCGAAGAACCCACAGTGCCGAGCAATTGCCCGACTTTTACTCTGTCGCCTTTGTGGCACTTGATCTTGTGCATATGGCCAAAATACATCACAGTGCCTGATCGGGTTTTAATCTTGACCATCCGGCCCATCAGGCCGGCACGGCCGGCACTCACCACGATTCCTTCCGCAGGAGAAAGAATGCTGGTGCCCTGTCGGGCTCGAATATCTATGCCATTGTGAAACGAATTTCGGCGCGTAACCGGGTGACGACGCATTCCAAAGCCTGACGAAATTGAACCGCGCACCGGCCAGTTCCTTTTGCCGTTGCTCTGAATACTTGAAACTTTTACGATTCTAAAGCTTTTTGCTCTGCTTTCGGGTTGATCAATATTATAAAGGCAATCCAGGATGCTGCTCTGCAGGGCGGACAATTCCAGTCTGGTAATAGCTGCAAGCTGAAGTCCAGTAGAATAGACGCTGAACGAACCCTTTTGCGGCAGAACAAGGTCGGCTGACAGATGTAAATCGCTGGAACTCTGCACTGGAACGTTCCATTGCAGCATGATCAGTCCCAAAAATATCAGCGAAAAACGTACGTACGAAGATAGTGGCGTATGTCGTGATTTCGTCATCAGCTTCAGTCGTTGCTTTTGCTTGCTGAACCCTTGTAGTTCGGGTTGATCAGGCTGAGGAATTCGCGGTTATCTTTGGTTTGAGAAATGCCCTTGACCAGCATTTCAACGATTTCCTGTGAACTCTTGTCTTCGAAAGCGCGACGTAGAATGATAACTTTTTTGAGGTCCTCGATATCCATGAGCAATTCTTCTTTGCGGGTGCCCGACATTTTTACGTCTATGCACGGGAAAATTCGCTTGTTGAAGAGTTTGCGGTCAAGATGGAGTTCCATATTGCCGGTGCCTTTGAATTCTTCAAAGATGACTTCATCCATCTTGGAACCTGTATCGATAAGGGCAGTGGCGATTACTGTCAAACTGCCTCCATGCTCGATTTTGCGTGCTGCCCCGAGAAATCTTTTCGGTTTGTGCAGTGCGAACGGATTCACACCGCCCGATAGCGTCTGGCCAGCTGATGGCATGGAAATATTGTATGCACGTGCCAGTCTGGTAATTGAATCGAGAAGAATAACGACGTCACGACCGAGCTCAACGTGCCTTTTGGCCTTTTCGAGGAGCAGCTCAGAAACCTTGATGTGATTGTTTATGTGTTCATCGAAAGTAGAAGC
>CAZPCO010000524.1:0-2691 GCA_964585025.1 uncultured bacterium
AAATCGTCAGTTTCAATCCATCACGAATACGTGGGATCGCGATCGAAGAAGGAACACCTACTTCGCACGCCTCAATTCTCGCCCGCTCTCTTGGTATTCCTGCCCTGATACAGGTCAAAGAGCTGATGAGCAAAGTCCACAACGGCAATTTTGCCATTATTGACAGCCACAGCAGTCAGATAATCGTCAATCCGGATGAAAACCAGCGTCGACACTACACCCGCGAACTCGAGCAATATCGCGAAAAGCAGCGCAGAATGCTGGAAATTCTTTCTGAGCCCTCTGTAACTACAGACGGGGTCGCGGTAGCACTGAAAGCCAACATCGGCCAGACAGCCGATATAGATGCCGTCATTGCCAACCATGCGGCCGGAGTTGGTCTCTATAGAACCGAATTTGCCTATCTGACGAGAAGAACTTTTCCTACCGAGAATGAACTTTTCGAAACCTATTCGTCAGTGGTTTCCAAGCTTGGTGATTCCAGTCTTGTCATTCGCACTATCGACATCGGTGGCGATAAGATTTCGCATCTGATGGGCAATTCACTGGAGCGAAACCCAGAACTTGGCTGGCGGGCAGTAAGAATGTCGCTCGACTGTGAAGAAGTTTTTTCGACACAACTGCGGGCCATACTGAGAGCGGCCGCACAGGCACGCAAAGATCAGGTAAGCATACTGTTCCCGATGATTTCGAATCTTGAGGAATTGAGAAAAATCAAGGCTCTGCTGAGTCGCATGCACGATCAACTGATCGAAAAAGGGCAGCCGGTTCCAGAAAACCTTCGCGTTGGCATCATGGTAGAAATACCTTCGGTAGCTCTGCTGGCAGACAAGTTTGCCAGAGAAGTCGACTTTTTTTCTATCGGCAGCAACGATCTGGTGCAGTATACTCTGGCAGTTGACCGCACCAATTCAAAGGTATCACACCTGTACCAGCCCGCAAACCCTGCGGTTATCAAACTTATCAGCCAGGTTGTAAAAATCAGCCATCAGCATAATGTTGGCGTCAGCCTCTGTGGGGAAATGGCGGGCGATGTGCGCTACACCGTTCTGCTTCTCGGCCTGGGGCTGCGGGAGCTGTCGATGAATGCCATCCTAATTCCGGCTGTAAAACAGGTCATCAGAAACGTTTCGTTTGCCGAAGCCGAGCGTCTCATAGCCCCGGTGCTCAACCTTGATACAGCAGACGAAATCGAGCATGCCCTTGGCAAAATCAACCAGAAACTTGGCATCCAGTGAAAAAATCACCAGCAATTATTCTGTCTCTGCTTCTTATCTCCTGTTTCTGCATCGCATGCAATGCCGACTCAGGAACCGAAACGATGGGCGGGCAGCAGGTGGTTCCTGCCCAGCAGGGAAATTATCAGGTTCTGCCAGAAACCGCAGCCACTCTTGCCGGTACCAGTCTGAAAATCATGCTGGCGCGCAGCTATGAAGAAAAGGCACTCGGTTTGATGTATTATCCATCTCTTGACGAAAACCGTGGCATGCTTTTCGTCTATTCAGAGCCAAGAAGCATGTCTTTCTGGATGAAAAACACCATGATCCCGCTCGATCTGGTGTTCTTTTCCCCTGATCTGGAAGTCACTGAATGGATAAAGAGCATGCAACCAGGATATGGCAGCCCTGAGTCCACTCTGCCGCGTTATACATCAACCGGACCGGCTCAGTATGCTCTCGAACTCAATGCAGGCATGATCGACAAACTGAGCCTGAAAGTCGGCGACCGGCTGGATATTCCGATAACCCTTCTTTATTCAGACTGATAATGTTACCAGGATCTATCGATAATCTTCTTCGTCTCGCCGGAATCGTCATTTCGGTAATTCTGGCTATCCAACCCTGGTTTATTGCCACCCGTTCCGAAGATCCTTTTCTGTTCAGTTCCTGGGCAATTTTTGCCGCCGGCACAATAGCAGTCTGTATTTTATCGGTACTGTTTCTTTTCTTCAGACCACGCCGGGGACAGATTGTTTTTGTCGGCAGCTTTCTTCTATTTTTTGCAGCAGTTACACTGTCTTCTCTGAATTCAGGTTTCAACAACAGCCTTCGTGGTTCGATTTTGCTGATTACCGCACTACTGCTTGCAGTATTTCTGCGACTTTCGATCCGCAAGCAGGATTCACTAGCAATAGCCGGGCTGATAGCAGTCAGTGGCGGCGCGATGGCTATTTACAGCCTGCTGCAATTATCCGGGTATGACCTTCTGGCCTGGAATTCTGACTTTCAGATGGTCGGTACTTTCTCAAATCCCAACTATCTCGGAGCTTTTCTTGTAGTATCGGCAGTTATAACCTTCGGGCTGCTCGATACCCAGGCCTTTGGGCGCCAGGACCGAACCGCCTTTTCGATTCTGCTTGGTCTGCAGCTTTTGGCACTGATCATCGGAGCTCGCAGCGGCGTTCTGCTGACCATGGCTGCGGCGATCATTCTCTATTTTACCCGTTTCTGGGAAGTCAGGCCCGGCAAATTGCTGCGGCGCACGCCTCTGGTTGCCGGTCTGCTTCTGGCTGTTGTCGCGACCATCGCGCAAGGTCTTGTTTACATGGCCACAACAGATTACCCATGGCAATCTCTCAATAAAATGCCCCATAGATATATGCCGGCAATCACCCGACTGGTTTTGTGGCAAATGGGTTTCGGCATTTTTATGGATCATCCCGTAACGGGTCTTGGGCCTGGCTCTATTGCC
>CAZPCO010000525.1:0-2686 GCA_964585025.1 uncultured bacterium
GTTTTTAATTGGGATCTGGCAAACCGGGTATTTTCTAACGGGAATTAATAAATGCGCCGATAAGTGCGATAAGTCTTCGAGTCGTTGTGAGGTAAAAGCTTGGCCTGGTTACAGGAAATCATTCCTTTTGTGCTGGCTGAAGGTAGTTTCTTCGTTCTGCTGCTGATTTTGTTCGTCGGCTGGAGAACTTTCATGCATTATATGGCGCGTCGTACCGGTTCGAGCGAGAGTACATTCAGCGCCACCGTCGAAATGCCTGGTTACCTGCTCGTGGTTTCACTGCCGTTTTACATTTATTGTCGGGTCAGGGATTTCGATTTTTATCGACCGGAAGTTTTCTCTCTGGCACAATTGCTGTTGAATGCCTCTCTGGTGCTATTGATTGGGGAAGTGCTGTTTTTCGGAGCTCTGAGAAGCTACTCACGTCGCAAGGCCGGCCAGGAATTTCCCAGCATTTTCAGGCAACTGCTCAAAGGTCTTGTTTATCTCATTCTGATTCTGTCGTTTCTGTCGAATACTTATAACATCGATATCACCCCGCTGCTTACGACTTCAGCGGTTTTCACCATGGTTCTCGGTCTGGCATTACAGGACGTTCTCGGGAACCTGTTCGCCGGGCTTTCAGTGCATATTTCGCCGCCCTTCCGCATCGGTGACTGGATCACGATCAACGGTTTCTTCGGTCGTGTCGAAGAGTCGAACTGGCGGGCAACAACGTTGCGGCAGGCAAACTCCGGACTGGTGGTCATTCCGAACAATCAGATTTCGAAAAATGAGATAATCAATTTCTCTGATTCTTCAGGGGCAATGTTTCATGAGTTGACGGTGGGGTTACCGTATGATGTTTCGCCTGAGAGAATCAGGAGAATACTCTCTTCAGCAGCCCGGGAAGTGGAAGAAATTCTTCAGAGACCGGCTCCTGTGGTTACTCTGCTGAATTTCGGTGAATCGGCAATCGACTACAAGATCAGGTTCTATACCTCTAACGATGATGGCATGAGTCGCGTACGCAGTAATCTGGCTTCACGCATCTGGTACCGTCTTAAACGTGAAGGCTTGTCCATTCCGTTCCCGATTCGCGATGTCTTTGTGCATCATGAGCAGGATGATCATTCAAAGGTTATCGAACATCGTCTCAATCTCATTTCGGGCATCGATTTTATTGCAGCACTCGATCAAAAGCTGCATACTCTCGTTGCCGAAAGACTTGAAGAATGCTGGTATGAAACCGGTGAGCACGTTGTGACCGAAGGGGCTTTCGATACCGATTTCTTCATCATCGATCGTGGCCGGGTGCAGGTATTTGTTGCAAGTGCCGGGCAAAAGCCAGTTGCAGAGCTCGGCGAAGGTGAATTCTTTGGCGAAATGTCACTGTTGACCGGTGAAAAGCGTGCGGCATCGGTTGTGGCAAAAACTGAGATTCGCCTTCTTAAACTGAATCGAGATACCATGGGACGGCTGCTCAGCGAAGACAGCCAGCTTGCCGAAACATTGAGCCGCACTCTGGCTGAGCGCAGCAGCAAAAATGTCCAGATGGCAGCCGATCATCATGAAAGCAAAATGGCGGCCAGCCAGAAACAGGTTGACGAAAGCGCTGCCAAAGCAGCTCTTCTCAGACGTATTCGCGGCTTCTTCAAACTCTGAGCCAATTCTGCCCCGAAAATAGAAAAGTTGACCTGGGTGTTCGATGGAATTATAATCAGGTACCCTGTTTTGCGTTGTGGGAGACAAGATGCAGAAAGTCTATAAAAAGGTTGTAACTTCTTTCAAGATGCAGGTTAAGCGTCGCTATCTGATGCTGCTGAAAAAGCATGTCATCGAAGAGGGGCTGAAAAAACGCCGCGGCGAATGTCTTGGCTGTGGTGCCTGCTGTAAATCTTCGTTTCCGTGCCCGTTTCTCTACGAAAGAGACGGCATGCAGCTCTGCCGGATTCACGAAACCAAGCCGGATGTCTGCAAGATTTATCCATACTGCGAAGAGGACATGTTTCCGCATACCCGCGACAAGTGTGGCTACTACTTCGTTAAAGACGAAGAAGAACAGAAGAAATAGCTCATTTGATCCGGTGCAGCTTCATCAGGTTGGTGTTGCCTTTGACGCCAAGGGGAACGCCCGCGACGATCACGATCACGTCACCGGGTTTGACCATTCCAAGATCTTTCAGGGTTTTTTCAGACATTTCGATCATTTCGTCGGTGTTGCGCATGTCTTTGACGATCAGTGGCGTCACACCCCAGCTCAGTGCCAGGCGGCGACAGGTCGTTTCGCGGGGAGTCAATGCAATGACCGGCGTCGGCGGGTGATATTTCGAGATGTGCAGGGCGGTATTGCCGCTGTGGGTGAAGGGAACGATCGCTTTGGCATCGGCATTCATCGCCGCTTCGCAGGCAGAGTGCGCCATCACTTCTTCAATCTGGTTGCCAACCTCGGGCAATAGATTGTTGATGCGTTCATTGTTGCCCTGATTAACCTTTTCAGCTTCCTCGGCGATTGCTGCCATCATTTTTACGGCTTCAACCGGGTATTTGCCGGCCGCGGTTTCGCCTGACAGCATTACCGCGTCCGAACCTTCGATGATGGCGTTGAAAACGTCGGTGGTTTCTGCTCTGGTAGGGCGCTGGCATTCGATCATCGATTCGAGCATCTGAGTCGCGGTGATGACGGTTTTGCCGCGCCGGCCGCATT
>CAZPCO010000526.1:0-2668 GCA_964585025.1 uncultured bacterium
AAAAACCTGAGCAGTAAACAAGTTCTCTGAGACATGTGCTGCTGTAGAATCTGAGAGTTACTCAAAACATTAGTGATCTGATGTATTTATCTTTTCCAGCAGACGATGTAATCCGCAGGCAGTTTCCAATGGTGCGCACCATCGATAATCAAGCCAAGATATTTTTTGTCTGGCAAATGTTCGCCCTCCTGCTGCTCTGCAACATAGGTAAATACCTGTAGTGACGAGGCTTTAGCCAATCCTTCACAGACAGTTTTTTTCTCGCGATTGTAACTATTTATTTCTCTGCCATACTTATAACCTTCGGATGTGTCGAGTTTGCACATATCTTCGTCAGAAACCTCATACACTACGCCCCACACATTGCTTCCCGGGCAATCAATCACATCGGCGACTCCACAACATCGCCCCTTTGAGTATCGTGAAAAAGCGAGGCGATGATCCCGCAGGACAGCGACCATCAGGAACTTCGCAGACGGGCAGCGGCTTTGCATCTGCTCCCAGTTCATATTCGAGCCATAGGCAAAGTATTTGTTCATGTATATACCTCTTTGCAATCAGCTGTAGAAATTTGCTTTTTCAACCAGGCCAGCTGCTGACCGATGCCGAGTCCGGCCATTGGCACCAAGATCTGACTGCCGGAATTTACCAGCATTCTTTCAAGGTGCTCGCGGTATTTTCTGCCGGCCAGGATTACAACCTGAATCGGCTGAGCTTTGACGACTGATTCAAGATCCTTCCAGACCATGGCCGCCCATTCTTTCCTCTGGCTGGTGGTGAAAGTGTTCAGGGTTATATCGTAGCTCTCGATTACCCTGTCAGGATGCAGAAGCCCGTGTTTTGCGCTGAGTATGAACCAGGCATCGCAATGTCTTTCGAGATAAGTCTTACCGAGAGAAAAAAGGGGTGACTGGTAAAGGTCGCCCGCCTTATGTTGGCCGGACTGTTTGTCTTTGGCGCAGGCGAGCAGGCCGATGGTTTTCACAGCAGCCTTCCTGTGGTAAATGACCTGAAAACTTTGTAGAGGTCGATCAGAACATCTGCATCGAGAGATGCGTAGCCGATCTGGGCACGCGTCAGCGGGCGACGTGTCCAATCCGATGTTTGCAGTGTTTTATCCATATCGCAGTTAAGCTCGCGTCTGGCGACGACGGCCAGACTGTGACCGTCGGGCCGCTTCCCGCGAACACGTCTCGATGCCGTGAGCGTGTCGAAAACTTCGACAAGCTCCATACCGACAGATCTGAGTGCACCGCGCTCAAAACTGGCGTTGTGTATGATTTTGACAATGGCCGGGGAAGCGAAAATCTTTGCCAGCGGCGAGAGATCGCAAATCGCCAGCGCATCGATAATCGCAACAAACTGTTCAGTGGCAATCTGTATCAGACAAAGCTTCCCGGTGCGCATGCATGTTTCGACATCGAGACCGATGAATGCAAATTTTTCGAGGTCAGCTACCAGTGCATGCAATGCAGTATGATCCGCGATCAGTCGAAGAGGTTTTTTACCAATGGCTTTCGGCATTTCGACGGCCTGCGACGACGCCGGCTGCCACCATTTTTCACCTTGCACATTGAGCAGAATGTCTCTGAATTCGTCGGTGGCCAGCGCAATTAGCTCGCTTTCTGCTTCTTCAAGACTTGCATGTCTGCCTGACGGAGTGACTGAATTCGAATACCACGGAATAAGCACCAGACTGACTTTTTCGCGCAGGCGCGGCGGATCGCGCTCGACAAAAAGCATTTCCGCCCACTTTTCATATTTCTGCTGCGGCGGGCGATAAGCCTGCCAACGAAAAAGAATATGGCTTAGATCGCCAATGTGGTAATCCATACCATCTCCCCATCTGGCAAACTTGGATTTGTCGACAGCGAGATTCTTGAGATTCTCGCTGATCGGGTTCTTCACACCACGTTTGCCGGCTTTGCCGATATACAACGGCCGGAAACCCGGAAGATCGCCCCACCCCATCATATAAAGCAGCCCATGCCAATCGTCCTGACGCAGGCCCTTCTCTACGATTTCTATTACGACCTCTTCCATGCGCTGCGAACGACGAAGCATCCGGCGTGGCGACTTACCCGACCGCTGCCAGGTAGTAACCGCAAGATGCTCATCAACCGCAAAAAGCGGCACGACTTCCGGCTGCAGATTTTTGAGCCATTCACGAAAGCTGACAGTCACTGTTATCTCCCCATCAAACCGCAGATCAATATATCATTTATATGCAACAAAAACTTCATCTGCATGATGTAAAACATGATACTTCGCTATCGCTGTAAAAATATCGGACATCGTCACATCTCATTTCCGCTGCGCTACGTAGCGCAGCGAACTAAACATTCATGCAACCCTGCTCAAAGTCAGGTTAAACCCAGATCGCCTCGCAAGGATGATCAAATATTCTTGATTGGCCGACATGCAGAATTTCAGCGGCCTGGGCCCGTGTCAAACCATTCTCTTTAATACAGCCTCTGACTTCCGACATCAGGTCGGCGCACACCCTTTAATCAATCACCATTCGAGGCGGTGGGCAGAAAAAGATCTGTTTTAGTGAATCAAAGACAGCCTTACGCATCCAGAGATTAAAGGCTTTAATAGAGTAAATTCCTGATATTTTCAGGCCATAAACGGATTCATAGCTTGCGTTTGAATGCATACCAACAAT
>CAZPCO010000527.1:0-2266 GCA_964585025.1 uncultured bacterium
GACGAACCCCTCGTGGAGATCGATGACCGATTCAAGTTTGCGCATGTATCCTGACAATTCAAACAGCTTGGTTCTCAGGCCTGGATATGATGGATACAGATTGGATGCTTTCGTGTAAGATTTAAAAGCGAGATAGAGACGACCGGTCGAATAGAAGATTTCACCCAGAGTGAAATACAGACGCGGGTTTTTGTTTTCTACATTGAGAAGCAGTTTGATGGCCTTTTCGGCCTTACCGGTCTTTGACAAGCATTCAGCAAGGTTCAACTTGGCTTCGAGGTAGTTCGGATTCTGCTTCAATGCCTGTTCAAGCTGAGCGGCAGCTTCTTCATACAGGTCGTTGGCCATGAGAATTTTGCCGTAGTCATTGAGAAGATCGATGAAACTTGGATTCGCAGCCATTTTTTCTTTGACTGCTTCGACCGCTTTGTCGAGACTGGCTTTGGAGCCAGAAAGGTTGGCAAGATAACCGAGAGCTACATGTTGTTTTCCATCGATCGAAACCGCCTTTTCAAAGGCTTCCAGGGCTTCTGATTTCTTTTCTTCAAGCAGAAAGATTTCGCCAAGCAGCTCACACAGTGGTGCAGAAGCCTGCGAATATTCCATGAATGACAACAGATTGCGTTTCGCTTCATCGAGATAACCCATCATGAGGTTGAAGCGCACATACTTAACCTGTGACCTGACATCTGCAGAACTGATGATCGGAGAAAAATGGCTTCCATGCGATGGCGTCAGCTGCAGGAGCTGAGTGTTAACCATGAGATCGGGGTCTTTTTCGCCAAAGAGCAGCGAAAAAATGCCGCCTTTGGGGTGCTGCGGCTTGAGGCCGGTTTCTTTGAGAATGTTTCTGACTAGAAGGCGCATGACTTCGCAGTAAGGACCATCGGGGTTCAGGTCATAGACAGGCTTGCCGAACTGCGGTTCGTAACCGGCTACAGTCGGGAGGCCACCGATGACCGGGTATGGGAAAATCTTGCTGCTCTTGGTTGAAGAAAAATCTGAAGATACATTGTTTCCGAGGAGGATCAGGCGTTCTCTGGGGTAGCAAAGTTTAGAAATACCGTGAAAGAACCTGACATTGTCGGTGACAGTCGACAGATTGTTAAAGTTGATCATGAAGAAAACCACATCAGACGTATCGAGTATGGTGTACAGGTTTTCGTCGAACAACGACCCGGTATCGGCTACGATGTAGTCAAAGTGTTTTCTGGCTTCTTTAAGGATGGTTATCAGGTCGGAAGCATGAATCTGCTCAGCTTCGAGAAAGCTTCGCGGTGCCGGCACAGCGAAAAGGTTTTCTGCCAGTCTGATGCTTTCAGTAAGCAGGTTGAAATTGCTTTCATCCTGACGGAACTTGTTGATTATATCAACGATGGAGCGGGGAGAATGGACGCCCAGAAGATGAGTGCCGCCGCCAAAAAAGAGATCGAGATCGAGAAAGAGCACTTTCCGACCGAGTTCTAATGACAGCATTCTTGCCAGTGAGGTAGCAAAAGTTGTTTTGCCGTAACCGTCTTTGGCTAAGGCAACTGTCAGAAGACGACATTCTTTCTGGCCAGCTGTCTGCTTGCCGGTGCTAGCGGAAATTGAGCCGGAAGTGAAAATTCTGTTCGTTTCGCGCAGTCTGTGAGAAAGGGTTGCCAGCAACTTCAGGCTGATTGAAGGATAATTGTGAATCAGCTTTTCGAAATCAGGGCCTTCGATAACGATTAGAGATGTAGTCTGGAGTGTTCTTGCAGATGCTGACCTGGTGGATTCCTTTTCAAAAAAGGCCATTTCACCGAAATAGTCGCCATTCTTCATCGTGGCCAGCACCTGTTCTCCGCTCAGGGGGGTGCGTTTGTAGATCTCGACCTGACCGGTTTCAACAATGAAGATGTTCTTTTGAAAATCGCCTTCACTGAAAACGGTCTCACCACGCGCCAGATGCACGCGTTTGGCAATGGAAGCGATCTGAGAAATTTCTCCTGGACTCAAAGACGAAAACAATTCAATTTTGTCAAGTTCCATATTGATCCTACTTTTTCTTTAAATTCAATCTATACATAAAGAATAGTGAAAGCAGGGTCAAAAGTCAATGGCGCCTGCATTCATCAGGCGCAATACTTCAGTCTTTAAAGAGATGCTTAGCTGATTTCCTGAGGTACAATGGTTTTGCAGAAATTCTGCACATCGGTTTTGCCAATGGCGAATTCCATGGCAAAAACATCTTCATTCTTACCATCAAGAACTTTGATTGCCAGGCGATCACCCGGTTTTACGG
>CAZPCO010000527.1:2276-2667 GCA_964585025.1 uncultured bacterium
CGGCCGGAATGCCTTCAGATGCCAGTTTTAAAGAATTGAGCACGAAATTGATCTGTTCGTCGTTTTCGGGGTTGATAAAACCCTCGCTCTCAAGGCCATTGGCGGCATTTTTGAGTATGGCGCGGAAAGAGGAACCTTTACCGATCAGATCAGCCATCTGTTTTGAGGTCAAATGCACGAGGAAAAACCTCGTCATGGTTTCGATTTCGCCGGTCGGGTCTTTGAGCTCAAAATCGAGGGAAATATCGCAGTGATTGGCGATGATCTCGTCTTTTTCAAGATAATGCGGCGCAAATCTGATGACGCTGGCATTTTTTACGTCCAGTATCTGGAACAGCAGAATATCCTGGGGCGCAAGCAGACCGAGGGGAGAGCAATCCAGTTCCATTGA
>CAZPCO010000528.1:0-2662 GCA_964585025.1 uncultured bacterium
AATCTACATCGAGCAGGAAGATTTCATGGAAAATCCGCCGAAAAAGTTCTTCAGACTGGCTCCTGGGGCTGAAATTCGCCTCAAGCATGCCTATTATATAACCTGTAAAGAAGTGATCAAAGATGCGCAGGGAAACATTGTCGAACTTCGCTGTGAGCTCGACCCCGAAAGCCGCGGCGGCTCAACCCCTGACGGCAGAAGAGTCAAGGGTACTCTGCACTGGGTATCGGCTTCTGAGGGCATCAGGGCTGAAGTTCGTCTCTACGATCATCTGTTCAAGCAGGAAAACCCTGATAAGGTCGAAGAAGGTGCCGATTTCCTCGACAATATCAACCCCGATTCGCTCGAAGTTCTGACTGACAGCATCGTTGAACCGGCTCTTGCCGATGTGAAGCCAGGAGTGCCGATGCAGTTTCTGCGCATGGGCTACTTCTGCAAGGACAAGGCTTCTGCGCCCGGCAAGCTGGTATTCAACCGCACTATCTCGCTTAAAGACGGCTGGGCCAAAGAACAGAAGAAGCAGAACGATTGATTTTTCTCCGTTTTCAGAAAGCCCGATATCGATTGTCGGGCTTTTTTTCTGAGCGAAATCGACTGCGCTGGTCTTTGTAATGCTTTACTAAGGAGTTGTAGATGCAGAGTGGCGAATTTCCTGTCTACCTGGGTGTATTGCTGTTCATCCCTTTTTTTGTGCTGGTCTGGATGTTTGTCAGCGCTTTGCTGGCCGAGATTTCCGGCTGGCGTCTGCTGCTGGAAAAGTTTGCCGATGACGGTTCGTCGGCTGATGGCGAGCAATTCAGATTTGTTTCGGCGCAGTTACGCAGGGTTTTGTGGTTGCCGGTAAACTATAAAAACTGCCTGTGGGTGCGTGTGAACCCGCATGGGTTTTCGCTGCAGGTATTTATGCTGCTGCGCTTTCGCAGCCCGGCTCTGTTCATACCTTTCACTGCTGTCGAAGAGGTTAAAACCGAGTTTGCAAGAGGCTTTATGGGTAATCATACCCATATAACCTTCAAGTCGCTGCCGATCAGGCTCATGATCTACGGCCCGGCCGGCGAGGCCGTCGAGCGCATGTTCACTCAGCGATAGTCCTGCATAGCGATTGCGTATATTGGCTGTCATTATCTGTTGAAGGTGGGTAATGATGGCGAATGAGACTGCTTCGTCGCTCTGCTCCTCGCAGTGACAGAGTTATGTCATTGCGAGGAGGGCGTCAGCCCAACGAAGCAATCCCATGCTCAGAGAGAGATTAGCCAAGAGCAGGCCTTTGCCTCCGGCATAACGCTTTGTCGTCAGGTTTCATGCAATGATTGTTTTCGACGCATATTGCAATTGTGACAAGGCGTAGTTTCTTTGATTTGCTTTTGGGAAAAAGAAAACCTCCGGGCACGGATTCTGCCCGGAGGTTCTTTTTTGGAAATTATTCGAGGTAAGTGTAGCCGTAGAGACCGGAACGGTAGATTGCGAGGAATTCTTTGCCTTCGTTCACAGTGATGCGGCCTTCCTTGACCGAAGCGGAAACCCAGGTTTCCATGGTGCGCACCAGTTTTTTGGCGCTGAACTGCACGTAATCGAGCACATCGGCGACTGTTTCGCCGTCGATAATTTTGTCGATGGTGAAGGTGCCGTCTTCATTGACCGTGATGTGCACGGCGTTGGTATCGCCGAACAGGTTATGCAGGTCACCGAGGATTTCCTGGTAAGCGCCGACCATGAAGACTCCGAGATAGTAAGGCTCGTAGCTTTTCAGCTGGTGCAGCGGCAGGCAGGGGTTGAAGTTGCGGTTGCCGATGAAACGGTCGATTTTGCCGTCTGAATCACAGGTAATATCCTGCAGGGTTGCGCTCTGCAGCGGTTTTTCATCGAGGCGGTGCAGCGGCATTATCGGAAAAAGCTGATCGACGGCCCAGGCATCTGGCAACGACTGGAAAAGGGAGAAATTGCAGAAATACTTCTCGGCGAGAATTTTATCGAGCTGGCGAAGCTCATCGGAAGCGTGTTTTGACTGCTTTGCCAGTTCTCTGACTTCGTGAGCGATTGTCCAGAACAGTTTTTCCGCTTTGGCGCGACCCTTGAGGTCGAGCATACCGAGATTGAAAAGATCGAGTGATTCTTCGCGCAGCTGCTGTGCGTCATGCCAGGCTTCAATCATGGTAAGGTCGGTCAGCGAATCGAGAATGGTATGCATGTCGACAACGATTTCGTGGTCTTTTTTCTCGATCTTGAATTCTTCATAAGGAGTTTTCGGCGGGCAGGTAGTTTCAAGAACATTGAAAACCAGCACTGAATGGTGAGCGGTGAGGGCACGGCCCGATTCGGTAATCAGGTGAGGGTGGGGGAAGCCGTTTTTGTCGGCTGCATCCTGCAGTGCTGAAACTGCGTCGTTGGCGTATTCCTGGATCGAATAATTGATGCTGCTGCTGATGGTGGTGCGGGTGCCATCGTAATCGACGCCCAGACCCCCGCCGATATCGACATATTCGAGGTTGCAGCCGAGTTTGCGCAGCTGAACGTAGAACTGCGAAGCTTCCTTGAGGCCGCTCTTGATTTTGCGGATATTGGTGATCTGACTGCCCAGGTGACAGTGAATGAGTTTGACGCAGTCGATCAATTCTTCAGACTTCATGAATTCAATCGCTTCGATGAGTTCGGTAGGAGTCAG
>CAZPCO010000529.1:0-2660 GCA_964585025.1 uncultured bacterium
GGCAGTAAAATCTTCACAGCCTTCAACGTATTTCATGATCTTCTTAACATTCTTGGAAATTATCTGATGCAGGTGAATATTTCGGTCGTTATCGCAGCGGCGTTTATTGCGCGTGCCCTCGACAACCCCTTTGCAAAAGGGAAGTTCACATGTTCTCTTTCGTCCCACGATTCACACCTCTAGCTTGAAATCACCAATTCTACACAAACATGAATTCTTATCCGCAATAGATTAACCAAGGCCTCAAAACTTGTCAACCTTTTTCGTCGCAAATGTACAGCACCGACAATCAGGTACAATTTCTCTGGACATCGTGCAAAATCAACGAGTATTTGCACAGCTGTATCCATCTATTGTATAATCTGCAGCGAAAAACAAAAAACAGCGGAAGGGAACAATCAATGCCGCAGCTGCGCAAAGACCCGGTCACCAAGCGATGGGTTATCATCCTGCATGAGCAGGCAAAGTCACCCGCCGACTTCCAGATTCCTCAGCCCCCAAGACAACAGAATAAGTGTCCTTTCTGTCCCGGACACGAAGAAATGGCCCCGCCAGAGGTCATGTCCTACCGAGCCCCGGACACCCTTCCAAACCAGCCAGGATGGGAAGTCAGAGTAATCCCGAACAAGTTCCCGGCCCTGCAGATCGAGGGAGACCTGGATCGAACCGGCATTGGAGTCTACGACATGATGAACGGCGTTGGGGCACACGAGGTCATCATCGAGTCACCCGACCATGATGCCGGCTTCCACAATTACAGCATCGAGCAGATTTACCGTATTCTCCGCACCTACACTGACCGCTATCGCGATCTGAGACGCGATCGACGCTTCAGATACATACTGATATTCAAGAATAATGGCTCCGCAGCCGGAGCCAGCCTCGACCATCCCCATTCGCAGCTTATCGCCACCCCGATTATCCCTAAACGAGCCATGGAAGAGGTCGAAGGCGCCAAGCGCTATTACTACTACAAGGAGCGCTGTGTTTTCTGCGACATCATTCGTCAGGAACTGAGTTCCGGCGAAAGAATCATTCACGAGAATGAGCAGTTTGTCGCGTTCGCCCCTTTTGCCTCCAGATTTCCCTTTGAAACCTGGATAGCCCCGAAAGACCACAAAGATTCATTTGGAGACATCGACAACAGTGAAATTGAAGGTCTGGCAGGCATAATGCACTCGACCCTGCGCAAGCTTATTAAAACCCTGAACAATCCGCCGTTCAATTTCATCATTCACACTTCTCCATGTGATGAACACTGCTCCGACTACTTTCACTGGCACATCGAAATCATGCCCCGCCTCACCAAAGTAGCCGGTTTCGAGTGGGGCTCAGGCTTCTACATCAACCCTGTCGCACCCGAACGTGCCGCCAGATTTTTGATCAACCAGGAATAACCACATGCCACAGCTTAGAAAAGATCCTGTTCTCAAACAATGGGTTATCATTTCACCCGAACGCGGCAAACGACCCTCAGATTTCAAAAGAAGCGAACTCCCACCTGACGACCCCAGCAAATGCCCATTTTGCGAAGGAAACGAAAGCCTCACCCCCCCGGAAACCCTTTCGTTCAGAACTGCCGGAACTCTGGCAAATCAGCGTGGCTGGTGGGTAAGAGTCGTACCCGACAGTGCGCCGATACTCAAACCAGATGGCGATTCTGACCGCGAAGGCATCGGAATGTTTGACGCCATGAACTCGATCGGCGTTCATGAAATGGTGATAGAATCGCCACAGCATGGTGCCACGATACAGAATTCAACCATCGAGCAGGTTCGCGAAGTCATCTGGGCTTACAAACAGCGCCTGCTTGAGATCAAAAAGAATCCGCGCTACAAGCACTTTATGATCGTTAAAAACAGTGGCGAAGGAGTATCCAGCTTCACCCACTCGCATTCTCACATCGTTGCGACACCGATCATTCCAAAACGCATAGAAGAAGAACTGGAAGGCGCCCGGGAATACTATCACTATCACGACCGCTGCCTGTTTTGCGACATCATCAAACAGGAAGCCAAAGAGCAGTCGAGAATGGTATTCGAAAACGACAACTTCATTGTCTTTTGCCCTTTTGCCTCGCGATTTCCTTTCGAAATGGAAATAACCCCCAAGTTTCACCAGCCCTTTTTCGAGATGCTCGAAAACAACCAGGTTCACAGTTTTGCCAGCGCCCTGCAGACCGCCTTACGCAAACTTGAAGCCCTGCTTCCCGGGCAACCATATAATTTCGTGCTGCATACTTCTCCATGCTCAGATTCCTACCGGGAATTCTACCACTGGCATGTGGAACTGATTCCGAAGCTTACCAAAATTGCAGGCTTTGAGTGGGGTTCAGGGTTCTACATCAACCCGACCACCCCCGAAGACGCAGCCAAAATGCTTCGCGAAGCAAAAGTCTGACCTGCATATACAGGCCGTCCGGATAATTCCATTGGCAAAATGCGATAGCCATCGGGTCATGGGTCTGGTGTCATTGCGAGGAACGTAGTGACGAAGCAATCTCGTTGATTGAAGAGAAATTTACAGGATTGCAGATCTGTGAAAATTCATATAAAACTGTATTTTTTTGCTTGACTGCCAGAAACATCCATGATACAATCAACCCTACGATATGGGGCTGTGGCGCAGCTGGGAGCGCGCTTGAATGGCATTCAAGAGGT
>CAZPCO010000530.1:0-2647 GCA_964585025.1 uncultured bacterium
CAGGCCGCTTAAATATTCGTTAACATTTTAACTCTGCCGCAGCTCGACCATGGGTTGCGGTTCTGCTTTTTAGGCCTGTTCTGGCAGAGCAATCGCATTAAACTTCTGGATTCCGGGTCTACGCCCGGAATCTTATTCTGATGATGGACACGGGCATTTTAGTGCGATTGCCTCCGCTTCTTATGGTTTGAGATTGACTGGAACGGGCTAATGGGGTAATCATGATGGCAGCCAATGCTGTTGGTAATGCTGGTATGATTAATTGCAGAAGGCAGAAAATAGCTGCCGGGAGGTGATTGCCGGTGAATGAGAATTCTTTTGCTCCCCCGCTTCTGAAGATGATCGATCTCAATGCTTATGATGTGTTCATGGGCATGGGTCTCGCTTTCATTCTCTGTGCGATACTCAGCCGTATTGTCAGGGCCTGCAGCCCGGCAGACCCGACCAGCGACCGAACCCTGGCGAGAACGATGATTCTGCTCGGTGCGGTAGTAAGTCTGATCATGGCCGTTATCGGCAACAGCCTGGCACGGGCCTTCGGGGCCATCGGTGCTCTCAGCCTGATTCGCTTTCGCACCGCCGTTAAAAGCACTACTGACCTGGCGTGGCTTTTCATGTCGATCGCAATCGGAATGACCTGTGGCAGCGGTTATTATGCGATTGCCACCGGTGCCGCCGGCCTGTTTGCAATTTTTATCGTGATTCTTGGTAAACTGATGCCTGAAGCTGCGCCTGTCAGAACCGCGTTGTTCAAGGTGATTTACCCGCTGAATGCCGAAACCGCCCGCCGACTGCAGGAAACTGCCGCCGGGCTGGGTCTGCATTTCCGACTGCTCAGCGAGAACAGTCTCGACAATGGCAGTCGGGCCGAAATCATGTTTGAAATTGCTCTGCCACGGGAAACTCTTACCGCTGACTGCCTTAAGAAGCTTTGTGAAGTTGCGCCCGAAGTTCAGGCTTCGGTGGTTCTCGAATAAGCGCAAGGCATGAAAAAGCTTTCCGGGCGCCGTGGTTTTTATCTGCAGTGGCTGGCAATGGGCCTGGCCATGCTGGGCGCGGCTTTTATTTTTCCAGCAGATCTTAAAAAGACCGCCGCTGCACCTGATACGAGAAGCGGCTATCTGCCGTATAAGGTGAATCACTTCACCATCGGTCTGCTGCCGGAAAACTACGCTTTTTTCTTTTCTGACAAGCCCGAGAGCCTTTTTGATTACCAGAATGCCGAGCTGGTAGTTAACAGAACCGCGCAGCTTTTTAAGGCCGAGATGCGCATCCGTGGCACGCATGCCTGGAACTGGGATCACCGAAAACCATCATTCAGATTGCGCCTGCGAGGAACAAAACGCATCATGGGCCGGCAGATACTTGACTTTATAACTCCTGACGATGCTTCGATGCTTGCGAACCTGGTTTCTGACCACATTGCCGTTGAACTCGGCATGCCTTCACCGCGAACCACTATTGCAACCGTGCTGATCAATAATGATTACAAAGGGCTTTATCATCTGGCCGAGCCGATAAACGTCGAAACTCTTGCTGGGCAGGGATTCACTGACTGCTCAGTGGTCGAAGGCAACATCAGAAACTCAAAACTCTGGGTCCAGCCAGAAGTCTGGGAAATTGAACCAGCTGTCGGCCGAGACCCCACAATTGCAAAAAAAGCTCTTTCCAGGCTTCTCGATGCTGTCAAAACTCCTGTCGATCTGCAGCGGTTAGAAAAGCTTGGCGAAGTGATCGACGTGGCCGGATTTGCTTCTTGGTCAGCTCTAATGACCGCCATTGGCAGCATTCACACCAACGACTATTTCGGTCATCTGCTTGTTTTCGACCATAAAAGCTCTCGCCTGTTTCCGGTAATCGCTGATCCGTCAGGCTTCGGCGTTATCACCTCGATAGGTGGCATGCATGCCGATATCGATATCAGAGTGCCGCTTTACGAATTTCTGACGCCGCTTCTCAACGCCTTTTTTCGGGTCCCCGAATTCCAGTTTCAGCGCAATCTGCAGCTTTATAAAATTCTTCAGACTCAGCTCGCTGACGATAACCTTCAGAAGCTTGCAGACCGCTATCTGGAACAACTGCGACCTCTCTATTACCGGGAAACTTATGCCAGCGCCCTGATCAATATCCCTCTGGTGCTGTTTTCGCGAAAAATACCCGTTTCGCCTCAGTTTCAGGAAAAAGACGCCGCGCGTCTGGTCAATTTTATGAAGGCCCGTCGGGCTTTTCTGCTCGGTGAGCTGGCAAACGTTGAAGCCGAGCTGATCAGGCTGCAGCGGCAGACGTCTGTCGACGGCAAATCATTTGAACACCTGTTGATAAGAGTCAAGGGGCATTGCCCGGTTGCTGTTGATTTTACCGGTCTGTCGAGCAGAATTCTTGCAGACACTGATTTCGACGGTATTCTCGACAGCCCGCTGATTGCCAGTGGTGCAAAAGTGATGTTTTACCCGGGTCTTGCTGAAAAAGCCTTTTCTGAGCCGCATTGGCTGATGCCCGGCCGACGGCGTGCCGATTTTCTGCTCGCACCGGATTTTCAATCTTATGTGATCGGGGTTCAACCGGAACATCTCGATGAGACCGTGACTCGATTAATGCAATCTTCTGAAAATGCCGTTACCGGCAAAAAAGTGGCGGTTAAAAATGT
>CAZPCO010000531.1:0-2644 GCA_964585025.1 uncultured bacterium
AGATCGCATCAGCCTCTTCATATCTGCCCATACCATAAAAGATTTCCAGCTTTGTCCATTCGATATCGCGCTTGAAAAGCGGGTCTAAGTCAGGCTGGGCGAGCACCATGTCGAGATGCCTGAGTGCCTGGTCGTTGTCTGGTTCCGGCTTGAGAAGGTAGGCTTTGCCGATTAAAAAGGCAGCTTCCTTGAATCTGTCTGGTTCTTCCTTGAAGGCTTCTTCCAGGACCGGCAGGGCAAGGTCATATTTTTCGAGGTCAAACTGATCTTTCGCCTTTTTGTAGCGTTGGAAGAGATCGAACTTGGCATCGATTTTCGTCTTGATTTCATCTTTGCCGGGCAGGTCGGCGTGTAGTTCTACGGCCTTTTCCCAGTTGCCTTTGGCTTCGTCATACTTGTGATTTTCAAATTGCCGTTCTGCCTGTTTCAGCCAGTATTCGGCCTTTTTGATGTTTTCCTGCTCGGGGTCTACTTCTGGAAGCTTCGGCTCGACTGGTTTAACTTCTTGAACAGGCTCAGGGGTGGGCCTCGGAGTTACAGGAACATTGGTATCCGGAGGGGTGTCTACATCCGGAAGATCTTCGGGGCTATCGATATCATCCGGGTCTTCTCCTGCATTATCAGGATTTTCATCGGGAAGAGGCCCTTCGTCGGTTATGGTAGCGTTGTTGACGGTGACCGGGTCAGCAGGTTTCTGGTCTTCAGGAATTTTTGGAATGGCCACGACCTGGGTCGGGTCATTTTCGAACGGACTTTCAGGTATTTCTGCTGTGTCCGGCCCGGCATCTACAGGTGTGGCGCGCCTGAGAAAATTGGTATTTCGGGAGATTTTTTTTGCTGTGGCGATGCCGTAGCTTTTGCAGGCATAAAGAAACTGGAAGTCTTCGAAAACGACGGGGGAGTCGGGCATGTTTTCGAGAACGCTTCCCATCTGGTCGAAAGCCTGGGCCAGATTCCCTTTTCGGAAAAGAATTTTGGCAAAAACGTAATTGGCCATTGGCCCCGACTTGTTCTCGAGAGCTTTGGAGATATTGGTGGTAGCATCTTCGAGTTTGCCCTGATGGAAAGCGATATCGGCAAGAATGGTGAAAATGGCCGGGTCGTCCGGATTGACACGTGCCTGTTTGACCAGGCGTTCCTTGGTGCGTTCCAGCAGATCGATGCGCAGTTTTTCAAGTTTGGGGTCTGCCTCGTCGCGGGTGAGCTCCAGGCGAAGCAGTTCATTGTATGCTTCGCCATACATGCGGGCCGTAAGAAATTTGCGCAGCGTTGAATAATCTTCAGCCGCATGCGCATCGAGGCAAGGCAACAGGAAAAGGCAGATCAAAAGCCCGAGCTGGATTACTGCCCGGCCGGTCAGGTGCAGATTTTTCAATTCAGGGCGGCTAGACAGGGTTGTCACCTCTCAGACGAGATTCTGGCCGCAATGCTGGCAGCAGTATTCTTTGTTCGAGTTAACCTGGCCGCAGTGTGGGCATGCAATCTGGTCAGATGCCGGTTGTGCTGCCTGAGGAGCCTCGCTGGCGGCGTTGGCAGGAGCATTGCTGACAAGCTTTTGAGCTTCGCGCAGACCGTTCTGAAAAGCGACATTGTAGGGGTTGTTTTTCAGAAAGTTACCATAAATATCGAGAAGGTCATTGATTCTGTTCTGCTTGTGATAAGCTTCGCGCAGCACTGAGTGAACCAGTTCGTTGTTGATGTCGGCGTTAATAACCTGTTCGCAGAGCTGCAGACAGCTGTCGAACTGTCTGAGTTTCAGATGAATACGGGCAACCCCAAGCAGAAATTCTGCTTCCGGCGACCCAAGTTCCATCATCTTCTGGAAAACTTTCATGGCCTTGTCATCGCTGCGGCCCTTCTTCAGGTAATAACGTCCGAGCGGTTTGAGCACTTCAGGGTTGTTGGGGTCAAGATTCAACCATTGCTCGAGAATCTTGATTCCTTCCTCCGAAAGGTTTTTCTGCTGGGTGTAGTGGGAACCGAGCAAAGATACGAGAGCTATGTTGCGCTGATCCTTGTTGTAAAGATTGAGAAGTTCAGGCAGGCTCTCTGGAGACAGCATGCGTCGGCCAAGATATGCATAGCCCAGCCAGGTGTGTGCTTCTTCGTCTTTGGGTGAAATTGAAATAAGATGCTTGCATTCACCGATTGCGCGGTCATAAATACCGCGTTTCAGGAAAGCCTGCGCCAGAATGCGCGATATGAGCGCACCATCATACTGGGTGAGGTTCGGTAGACGGCGAATCTTGTTGAGTTCGTCAATGCATTCATCGTGCATTTCCTTTTTAAGAAAGGACTGGGCTTTGCGAATCGCGGCATTCTTGTTGTATTCCGGCAGGTATTTATACAATGCCCAGGCGATCCAGAGAAGCAGAACTACGATAAGAATCGGAAAGATGGTTTTCCATTTTGAGGTGCTTGAAGACAGCAATTTATCGTTGATTTCAGGATAGTCCGGGTCGGAATCATAGATTTCCTTGAAATATTTGTATGCCAGGTCTTTTTCGCCCTGTTCGAGATAGATTGACCCGAGTATGTATTTGGCGCGGTTATTTTCAGGCTGGTTAGCCAGCTGGTAGCGTGCATTTTCCATCGCCTTTTCGTTATCGCCAGTTTTCCAGAAGGCTTCAGCAAGATAGCTTGG
>CAZPCO010000532.1:0-2642 GCA_964585025.1 uncultured bacterium
ATTTCTGCAGTTCCTTCCTTATTTCTTTACCAGAAATAATGCCTCAAATTGTCGATATAAGCAAGCAGTTCAGTAATAAGATCATGAATAGATACACTGTCTGATAACTTCAGCCGGAGCCTCGCTTCCAGTCAGGAGTTTGAATGATTCAACGCCCTGCTCGAACAATAGCTCACGGCCATCGATTACCACACAGCCCCTTTTTCGGGCACTTGCAACCAGTTTGGATTCTGGCGCGTAGTTGAAGTCGACAAAAATCTGGTTTTTTTCAAGATATCTGTCAAGTTCTGGAACAAAATCTTCCGGTGTCCACCCTAATGGAGTAGTGTTGATGATTATATCAGATTCGCCAAGCGCATAGGAAAAGTTTTTCTCACTCCAGGCAAGTCGGTCGACCTGAATTCCGGCGGCGGCAAAATTTGTCTCAAAATGTTTGTCTGTATTGCATGGCTGGTTTGCAAAACTTCTGGCAATCTGAAAAACTCTGGTGATGCCTGTAGATTTTAAAGCCCATAACGCAGTTTGTGCCGAAGCGCCGTTTCCCATGACTGTCGCTCTGCTGTCAGGCTGAAGCTGTCTGGAAAGAATTCTGTGCAGGCCGGTAACATCCGTATTCCAGCCTTCACCGCTACCATTACCGAATCTGATGGTGTTGACCACCCCGGTCGAGTGTGCTGGCTCATGAAGCAGACTGCAATATTCAGCAGCTTTGCGTTTCAATGGTCTGGTCACATTGATGCCGGCCACGTGCATGGCCGCGAGACCGGAGAATGCCAGAGAAGCTTTGGCTTCTTCAACCCGCAGAGGTATGTAAATGGCATCGATTCCAGAATGCCTGAAAGCGGCATTCCAGAAAACAGGACTCAGAGAATGGGCAACCGGATCGCCGAGCAGAGCGTAAACTCTTGTCGCTCCGGATATCTGGAAATCATTTGCATTTTTGTACAACACTGGGGCGGGTCATCCTGGCAGGGGAGGGAGGTCCGATCAGCTGAAACTCTTGATGGCGGTTTCCTCAGAGTCGAAAATCTCAAATACTTTTGTGAGTCTGGTCAATTCGAAAAGTTCCTGGACGGCAGGTGAGAGGTTGATGAGCTTGAGATCACCCTTGTCTTTTTTAACTTTTTTCAAAGTCGCTGCCACGACACCAAGCCCCATACTGTTGAGGTAACTGACTTCCTGAAAATCCATGATCAGGCGCTTTCGCCCTTCATTGATAATGGCGTCGATTTTGTCTTTGAATTGATTAACTGTTTCGGTGCCGATTTCACCACGTAATACGACCAGGGTGATATTATTGCTTTTGGGTCTAATGTCGATTTTTATGTCCATAAGGTTTGCCCTCCCAGTTGCATCTGCCAGTTAAGTGTCTAAAACTACCTCATCTTTCTCTTGAATGCAAGAGAAAGACGAGGGGCTTGTAATGGGGTAGTGTAGTTCAGAATTGTTTCGAAGCAGAAATTCGATGTGCGTCACCGAGTGTTTCATCGGCGTATGAATAGTCGAAACGCCAGGTTTCGAGCTTGAAGCTTGCACCAAGGGTGAGGTCGCCGTCATGAGAACCAAGTCTGAGGGCGGCATAGTCCTGCAGCCACCACTCGGCACCAGCAAACAATTTGGCATCCATATCCTGGACCTTGTTGATATCGGCGGCCAGGGTCAGTTTGTCATTAGCCTTGTGTGCGATACCAATCGTGGTTGTAGTCGGAATTTTGTCAGAGTGGCCCGAAGCTGTATCCCAGTCAAGGTCTTCGCCCAGGTCGCGGAAAGTGAGGCCCAGGGTGGTTTTTTCGCTGCTTTCATAGAGGAAGCCAAAGTCAAGGCCCCAGGTGCTGGCAGAGTTGGTGTAAAGTTCCTGTTTCAGGTATTTTACGTTCACACCGCCGTAAAATTTATCAGAAAGCTTGCGTGAATATGAACCAAAGGTGTTCTTTTCAGTATCTTTGAAGTAACCAAAGATCCAGACCGGTTTACCCGGATCATAATTGTAGCTGGCATCGGTTGCCGGTTCAGTTCCGGTAAGTGCGGTGACGCCATCGATATGTTTCGTAGCCAGATGAGTTTCAGGAATACCATCAACACCGAAACTCATGTGCGAAAGAGCGACAACGCCGGTTTTTTTGCCGGCTTTATCTTTGAGAACATGAGCGTAGTTGAAAAAGTTGTAATCGCGATCCATGGTCAGGTCTGCATGCATGAAAGAACCTTCGTTCTTTTCAAGGCGGGCAAGACCGGCCGGGTTCCAGAATGAAGCTGTCGAATCATCGGCCACAGTAGTGAACGCACTGCCCATGCCCAATGCACGTGCTCCGACACCCATCTTGAGGTATGCGCCTGCCTGACCGGCAGATTCAGCAAAGACCGGGCTCATGGTGCTCAGGCTGAGAGCCACCAGGAAGAGGGTTTTTAAAACCTTTTTCATATTGTTTCCCCTTACAAGTCGATAGAACTAGCTATCTATCCTTTCGGCATTACCGTTAATTAAATGAACGAAAATTTTCAAAAATCTGTTTTTACTTCACCTGACCCGTTAAATTAAAGAGAGATTGCTTCGTCGCTCTGCTCCTCGCAATGACATTCTTTGTAGATTGCTTCGTCGCTCTGCTCCTCGCAATGACATTCTTTGTAGATTGCTTCGTCGC
>CAZPCO010000533.1:0-2638 GCA_964585025.1 uncultured bacterium
CAGCTGGGTGGCTACTTTTCCGGTTGCGGCCCCGGGTTTTTATCAGCTGGCAATGAATCTCAAGGCCGCGCTTGACAGCAATCCGGATGGTATCAGACTCGTGCGTAACGGTCTGCAGGTTCCGTATTTCCCCGGCAGACTCTCAGAATCTGACGTTGAATTAAAATTCAGCTCAGAATACGACCGTGAAAAGAATACCACTTATGTAAATCTTGCTCTGCCGGTTGCTTCAAAACAATGGCGCAGTCTGAAGTTCTTTTCTGAGGGAGTTTTCAGCCGGAACCTGGTTCTTGAAATCCGCAAGCCAGGTAAACTTGGCTGGAAAACTTTTAAAACCTCGACATGGGTAAACCGTAACAATAATGCGAGCGGGCATCTTATCGGCCTTGAGCGTCTGCCAGAAGGCGAAACCGAATTGCGACTGGTGATCGGGCATGGCGATAACAGTCCGATCGAACTAAAGTCTGTCAAAGCCCAGTATCAGAGCAAGACTCTTTTGTTTCAGGCCAATGAAGCCGGAGAATATCGCATCTACGGCGGTAACTCAGGCGCGAAAGCCGCAAATTACGATCTGGCCTTGATTAAAGACAGTCTTCTGACTCGTGAACCGCAAAAGATTCAATTGGGCGAACCTGCTGATTACGAAGGTGCAAGCCAGGTTGGCAAACATATTGAAGAAGCCTTCAGCGACCGTGGCTGGGGTATCTACGCCGTGTTGGGTCTGGTAACCATTCTGCTGCTTCTGATAATTGTAAAAATATTCCCGGAAGAAAAAAAGCCAGAAGGTGACCAGCCACCACCGCCAGAAGGCAATAGCTGATAAATGAAAAAGAGCCTAAGGCAGGAATCTGGTTAAATTTAAAATTGACGATGGGCTGTTCTGCCCATAGATTGATGAATAGAAAAAGCCCCTGAACATGAGTTCAGGGGCTTTTGAGTGATTAATTAAAAGATATCGGGAAGTTCGCCCTTGTTATCTTTGCGCCGAGCCTGGGTTTGCTCGGGACGACTCTGGGCTGCAGTTCTGCTCTGGTCATTGCGTTGGGTCTGCCACGAACGATTCTGGGTATTGAGGGTGCGTGTGGTATTGTTGTGTGCCTGCGGGTTGCGGGTTTCGTGATTCAGAGTTTTGCGGGGAGCCTGAGCAGGGGCAGCAGTCGGTCTGCGATTGTTTTCAGTTCTGGTCGCAGTGGTTGCAACTGGCGTTCCGGTTCGGCGGGCCTGCTTTTCGGCGGCTCTTGAGCGGCAGGCGGCTTTGTAGGCGCGGATTTCCGCGATGCGCTGGGCAATCGGAATTTCGAGTGCTTCAGCTGGTTTGGAGTTGTAATCGAAGTTTTCGAGTTTGACCTGTTCGATGCGGGTTTTAATGGTGCGCTCGATCTGGCTGAAATCATACATTTCATCAGGTGAAACCAGAGTGTATGAATAGCCGGTCATACTGGCGCGTGCGGTGCGTCCGGCGCGATGCACGTAATCTTCGACGACGTGCGGCACGTCGAAATTGATGACATGTGATACCGCTTCGACATCGATACCGCGTGAGGCGATGTCGGTAGCGACCAGGACGCGCACTTTTCCGCTTCTGAAATCTTCAAGGGCTTTGGTGCGCTGCAGCTGGCTGCGGTTGCCGTTTATGAAGTCAGTGGCGACCTTCTTGCGGTCGAGGAAGGCAGCAAGCCTTTTGGCGCGATGTTTGGTGCGGGTGAAGATGATAGCGCTGCGGATCTGATGCTGGTCAATAATGTTGATCAGCAGTTCCTGCTTGAGATTATCATTTACCCTGAAAGCTTTGTGTTCAATGCCGGTTGCGGTTATCTGCGGCCTTTCGATATCAACGGAAGCCGGGTTGTTGAGCATGTCTTTAGACAGAGTAACGATCGGAGCCGGCAGGGTGGCTGAGAAGAACAGGGTCTGACGCTGGGTCGGCGGCAGAGCCTTGAGAACACGGCGGATGTCGGGCAGAAAGCCCATGTCAAGCATGCGGTCTGCTTCATCGAGCACGTGATATTCGAGATGGGGGAGCTTGCCGTAGGTGTAATTGAAGTGGTCGAGCAGACGGCCGGGGCAGGCGACGATAATATCAACACCGTTTCTAAGTGCAGTTTCCTGGGGGAGCATGCTGACGCCGCCAAATACCGGAGCGCAGCTAAGGTCGGTGCACTGTGCCAGTTCATTGAAATGCTGGCAGATCTGGGCAGCCAGTTCACGGGTTGGGGTCAGAATCAGCGCCCGAGTTTTTGCACTTATGCGGCCGGTGGCTTTCTTTTCGTTTTCGCGGCTGTTGATGATGCGGTGCATGATTGGCAACAGAAAAGCGGCGGTCTTGCCGCTGCCGGTCTGCGAACTGGCGAGTATATCTCTGCCCTGGATTGCTGTGGGGATAGTTTTCTGCTGAATCGGGGTCGGGGTGGTGAAGCCGATGCGGTTTATGCCCTTCTGGAGATCGGTGTGCAGAGTTGCAAAAACCGATGTTGTGGTGGCGTTTGTGGTGTTGGTAGTTTCTTTAGCAGTTGTATTATGCATGTTTATGGGTTCGTTTGTGTCTTTCTTAAGTGTTTCCGGAGTGTGCATCCTGCGATGATCTCTGGGATTGATCGTTTCTCTCTGTAATTCACAGCCAGTTTCTTCTTTTGTTGTG
>CAZPCO010000534.1:0-2625 GCA_964585025.1 uncultured bacterium
TGTGAATCCGAAATACCATCGGGGTTCCATGGAAATACCGACATTGCTTCGCTCTGCTCATCGAGAAACTGCTCAAGCATTACCTGACCTGACTCTGGAATACCTAGCTTCGTAAATATGTTTTCGCAGAAGGCCGCCGCGTTCTTTTCTGCCTGCAATTTGCGGGTCTCGCCGGCGGTCCATGAGGAAAAGAGAAAAGCTGCAGCCGGAAAAAGCACGCACAACAGACCGGCCAGAAACGCAAGATTTCGCCATGGCAGGGATATTTCCCTGCGGGTGGAAACCGACATTTCGCTGACAGATGCCGGCGGATTTTTCTCTTCTGACACGGTCGAGGTCTGCTCGACAGGAGCCTGCAGCTTAACTTCAGCAACTGCAGGTTGAATAAGATTGAACACATATTCGCCGCCGTGCTTCATTTCGCGCCAGGCAAAATCATTCCTTTCGGCGGCGTGAACGACATGATGATCGGCAATAAGGGGCCAGTCAGGAAAATGTTTCGTCAGAGCCTCGAATTCTTCGGCTCTCTTGAAAGCCGCGCCAAACATCGCATAATCACGACGACTGAACCGGCTGCCGACTTCACCTGCAACCAGTTCGCCGGCAGCCAGACCTATACCGATCCTGTATGCAAACAAACCGGAATTCAGTCGACGGGAATTGATCTCCTGGAGTCTCTGCAGCATTGCATTGCCAGCCTGCACCGCCCGCAAACCGGGAGTCTGGTGAAAATGATAATCATCGACAAAAACAGCCTCGATCGCATCACCGATAAACTTGTAAATTTTGCCGCCAAAACTATTAATCACCGTGGCCATCTCGGTGATATGAGTGTTCAGCAGAGCCGTCACCTGTTCGACAGGCTGCTCTTCACACATGGTGGTAAAACTTCTGATATCGGAAACCATTACCACGGCGTTGAACTTTTCCGGCAGGGTCTTTCCATCCTGTGAAACACTTGCAACAGAGGCAACCGCATGTTCTGAAAGCATCGACGCCAGTCGATGCCTCTCTTCAAGCCCCTCGATCATCTTGTTGAATTCCTGATTCAGAAGACCGATTTCATCGGCACGCGAGGTAATCGGAAGCTTGCCAAACCCACCGCCCTCCACATTATCGAAAGCGCTCTTGATAGCTTTGAGAGGACCGATAATTCGCAGCCAGACCGACAGAACGCTTGCAACAAGAAAAATACCGGCCAGCAACCCGAGCAGAACGAAAATTCCGATACGCCAACGGTTTTCCATATCCTTCTGCGCATGATCAATTGCACCAATCAGCACCGTACGATCAAAACGTCTTGAGGCATAGGCAACCACAGACATTCCGGCAGTAGATGCTCTGAGAACCCCTGATTTGATACTGAATGCCGAAGCAGAAACCTTGCGGCAGGCCCTCAATTGTTCGGCAGAAAAAGCCCTGTCAGGCTTAATCAAGGCTTCTTCACCGTTGGCAGTGCGTCTGAACGCGGCCAGCTTGATCTGTGGAGCCTTAACTCCGAGCAGACCGGCGCTGCGCGTTATCACCTCACGGTCGATATCCGATTCCAGCCAGGCAACCATAAGAACATAGCGGTTACGCCCTTTGATGGTCAGATAATCATAAATATACCCGAGGAAGCCCCGGCCATAATCGGTTCTTATCACTCGATTCCGATATCGCTCCAGCTCAAATTCGGTTTGGGTATCGCCGCGTTTGAATGATTGCAGCGCCACCACATTGGTTTGATCGATTTTGTGTTCTGGAAGCTTCAGCTGCGGTTCATCACGCGTAGCCGCCTGACGCAGGTTCAAAGTGAACGGCAGACCGTAAAATTTGGCCAGGGTATCAAAATCAGCTTTTCTGATATTTTCACGGCAGCTGGTCACCAGATTACCGCCTAGATCGAAAAGAGCCATACCGGAAATGGAAATTTTGCCGGCCCGGTTGTCGGTTATCTGGCGCAATCGTGCAAAGACGGCATCACTGCCATCAAGACCTTTATCTTCAAGAGTTTTCAGAATTTCAGCATCTGAGCGCATCGCTGCATATACTGACTTATACTCATTTTCCAACAAGTCTTTGCCGGCGTCGAAATCAGAAAGACTGGTCACCAGGGTTTCTTCAAGATGACTTTCTTCGGCCCTGTAACGCTCGTAAACGTATGCTGTTGCCGAAGTAATAAATAGAACAGCAGGTAAAGTCGCAGCCAGAATGAAGACGACGGCGAATCTGCCGTTAATCTTTGAGAAAGGCCACACACCAAGAAGCATCCCGCGTAAAAACAGCATCAGAACGATTATTGAAACTCCATAATTGATCAGTTGCAGCCATTGTGGCTTTTGACCTGATTGCCCGGCTGGCAGAATCAGTATGGCAAGATGGCGTTCGTCAGTGAGAATTCTCGTGTAAAGTCTATGCCTTCCAAGTGAAAGTCCCCACGGAAACCCATTTGTCTCCCATTCTCTGAGCTTTTCGTTTGCGACACCCAGATTATTGCGCCAGTCCATGAACACTTTGGAATCCGCCAGTCTCGCCGGATAATACTGATCCGGGCTTCCAGCCGTAAAAATCTTGACGAAACCACCGACAACCTCAGTGCCGAGTCCGGTCTTTCTTGCGGTCATCGCCAGCGCACACGCGTCG
>CAZPCO010000535.1:0-2625 GCA_964585025.1 uncultured bacterium
GCTGCTGGCGTCAAAAGCCGGCCGTTCAGATCAGTTTGCCTATTATCTTGACCAGGCTAAAAGGCAGAATCCGGAAAACCCGCTGGGCAAAGCATTATGCCAGGCAATCGACCAGAAGCAGACCGGACTGGTCAAGTGGTTGCTCAACCAGAAGCCAGATCTAAACCAGAACGACAGCAAGCAGGGCTACCCGCCACTCTGGTGGGCCCTGCGCCGTTCTGGGGATTTCGCTGTTACCGAGATGCTTTTGCAGGCGGGCGCAAACCCGAATCTGTCTCTAGGTGGCTACGATAAACTGACCGCCACAGGTTTCGTGATTTCCGGAAATTTTGCCCAGGATGAAACCATTAAATATCTGCATCTGCTTGCCAGCTACGGTGCCGATCTCAAGTTGCCGGTCAACGCTGACGGAAATTATCCGGTTGAATATGCCCTGCGCAAAAATTACCATAACCCTCTGGTGGTGCTCGAATTGATCAAACTCGGTGCCGAACCCCTAAAAACATCCAGAGACAACATTTTTTATCGCGTCATGCTGACGCGGAAGCCAGAATTGATGCAGGCATTCTTCAATTCCGGCATGACCGCGCAAACCAGAGATGCTGATGGAAACACCTTTCTGCATCAACTCGTAAAAGAAAGCGACTTCGAACGCGAACAGCTGCGTGATTACAAAGTTGACAGCTATTTGCCGGAAGTGATCAATGCGAAGAACGCTGCCGGCAAAACTCCGTTGCATCTGGCTGTAGAGATGAAAAAGCGCCGAAGCGTCGAAGCCCTGCTTAGCCTTGGTGCCGACCAGAATCTGACCGATGCCACTGGAGTTTCACCCCGAAGTTTTGCTGAGAAACAGCCGATCATTCCGCTGTTGAAATTGATGGACAAGTTCAGCAGTGCCCGGCAGCCATCTGCTCAGCCTTCGGCACCAGACCCCAACCAGTAATAGAAGCCTTCCCCTCACCCGAATTTCCGACAGGCCATAAATGGCATTCAAAGCTGAAGGGGGCTCGCGAAGCTTATGAGGTCGGTTCCGTTTCGGCAGCGTCTCTGACCGAAATATCGTAATCGTCCCAGTCAGGCCAGGCAGGTGATAACTTGCAACGGTAACTTTCTAGGGCACTGCGTGCTTTTTCTTCGTCATCCCAGGTTTCGATATCGGTCTCGCCGCACACATCACCTTTCGATATACGCAATCTGACAATGACCCACCGTTTTTCTTTCCTGTCTTCTGTCATTTCTGAAACTCCGGTTTGATATGACGGATGCGCATGGCGCAGGTTAGTGCCGCAACGATGCAGAAGCAGCCGCCCACCTGAATAGCTGTCTCAGTCGAGGTTCTAGTTGCCAGCCAACCCATGAAAAGCCCGCCAATCGGCGACATGCCGGTAAATGACATCGACGACAGGCTCATGACCCGGCTGATTTTGTCGCGCTCTGTAATCGTCTGCAGCAGAGTGTTACTCGATGACCAGCCGAGAACGATACAGGCACCCATGAAACCGGCGAACGGCATTGCTGCCCACAGACTTCGACAATGCGCCAGAGCGATGGACGCAATTCCATAAACGGCGAAAGCAGCTGGTGGCAGGCGCTGAATACCTTCGAGACGTCGCCTTGAAGCCAGACCAAGTGCAGCCAGAATAGCGCCAAAACCCATTGAACTGGTCAGATAACCGAGGGTCGTCGCTCCACCGCCAAGCATACGGTCGGCAATGACCGGAAAGAGAACCATATGCACTGACATGCCCATGAAGCTCGAAACTGCCAGCAAGGTCAGCATCGGATTTATCAGGTTATGACTTCGCGAATACCGCAAGCCCTCGATGATACGGGTTCGGAAATTTTCTTCGCTATCAGTCTTCTTCTGGCTGGCGGTCTGTTCATCCGGAAGATGCATCGTGGCAAGCACCCAGGCGAACGGCAGAAACGAAAGACTGTTGATAAGAAAACAGACCCCCTCGCCCCAGGCAGCGACTATTATACCTGCGATGGCCGGACCGACCATACGGGCCATATTGAATCCGGTAGAATTCATAGCAATAGCGTTTGCCAGCATGCGACCATCCGAAAACATCTCATTGATGAACGACTGCCGGCCAGGCATATCGAAAGCATTCGTGATGCCCAGCAGCAAACTGAGAAAAAGCACCCACCAGACGTTGATATCGCCGCTGAAAGTAAGAACCGCCATCACCATGGCCTGGGAAAAACCGATTATCTGCGAAGCCACCAAAATCTGTCTGCGGCGGCCACCGTCAAGAACGGCCCCGGCATAAGGCATCAGCAGAAAAGAACTGAACCAGCCAACAAAAGTTATCACCGCCAGCCAGTTTGCAGAATCGGTAAGACGATAGACAAGCCAGCTGATGCCGAGGCGCTGCATCCAGGTGCCGAATGACGAAATCGTGTTGGCAAAAAAATAACGTCGATAATGTTCGGCCTGAAAAGCGATAAAAATATCTTTTAATCTGGCTTTCATATTATTGGAGGAATAATTTGCCGGTGCAGCGCCAAAGGCCCTGCACCGGCATAATCTACATTACAGATCAGGTCAGACGCGCTTTCTGGCCTGGAGGATCTTGACCATCGAGTTCACTACATGAATGCCTTTGGTACCACGGCCAA
>CAZPCO010000536.1:0-2622 GCA_964585025.1 uncultured bacterium
GCATATCGGGCGGGTTAACATGCAGATCAGTCAGGCGGCAGATTCCGGTCGCGATGTCATTGAGGCCGAAGGCCTGAATTTTGCTTTTGGCGAGCGAAAAATTATCGACAATTTCTCACTCAAGGTCTGCCGCGGCGACAAAATAGGCGTTATTGGGCCCAACGGTTGTGGTAAAACCACTCTGATTCGCTTGCTGCTCGGGCAATTACAGCCTTCTACCGGTGAAGTAAGATACGGAACCAGTCTCGAGACGGTTTATTTCGATCAGATGCGTGCACAGCTCGATGAACAAAAAACCGTCTGGGAAAACGTGCAACCGAATGGCGACACAGTCGAGGTTGGCGGGCGAAGCATGCATATAATAACTTATCTGCAGAATTTTCTTTTCAACTCAGAGCGTGCCCGAACCAAAGTCAGTGTTCTATCAGGAGGGGAGCGCAACCGGGTTATGCTGGCCAGACTTTTTGCGACCCCCGCAAACCTTCTGGTTCTAGATGAACCTACCAACGATCTCGATATTGAAACCCTGGAAATGCTTGAAGAAATGCTTGGTGAATTCAGCGGTACCGTGCTTCTGATCTGTCATGATCGCACCTTTTTGAATAATGTGGTTTCTAGCACCGTTGTTTTTGCCGGTAATGGCGAAGTCAGGGAGATTGTCGGCGGCTACGATGACTGGATCAATGAAAGACGGTTGCGTGAAGAAGAGCAGAAAGGCCGAGAGGCTATAAAGGCTACGCCTCAGACAGCGAAGGCTACCATCGATAATCGCCCGGTAAAGCTTTCATTCAAAGAGAAGCAGGAACTCCAGTCGTTGCCGGGCATGATCGAGGCCGCTGAAACCGAAATTTCCGAACTGCAGGCACGTCTTGCCGACCCGACATTTTATAAATCGGGTGAGAACGCTGGACAACTACACAGTCATATTCTTGAACTCGAGGAAAAACTGATGGTCTGGCTCGAACGCTGGGAAGAGCTTGAAAAAAAGCAGGGTTAAAAAAACTTCTGCCTGTGCCGATGGGCTGCCAGCATAATACTTATTAACGGTGGAAATCTATGCCTTTTGAAATCAAGGATAAGCTTGTTATTGCGGTTGCTTCAAGCGCGCTTTTCGATTTGAGTGAATCAGACAAGGTTTTTAAAGAACGCGGTTACGACAATTACAGAAAATACCAGCGTCAGAAACAGAATGTGGCGCTCAAGCCAGGCGTGGCCTTTCCTTTTGTGCGGCGCCTTCTTTCAATCAATAAGCGATTTCCTGGTCGGCAGCCGATCGAGGTGGTTCTGCTTTCGAAGAATGATCCCGATACCGGGTTGCGGGTTTTCAATTCAATGCATCACTATGGGCTCGACATTATCAGGGCCGGTTTTTTGAACGGCAAATCCCCGATCAAGTATATTCCTGCCTTCAATGCCTCACTGTTTCTTTCTGCAAGTGCCGAAGACGTAAAAGAGGCTATTGAAGCCGGGTATCCAGCAGGAACGGTTCTTGGAAGCGCGCTTGAAGATGACCCTCAGGACGACGAACTGCGCATTGCTTTCGATTTCGACGGAGTGCTCGTCGATGATGAAGCCGAAAAAGTTTTTCAGGAAAGCCATGATATAGACCGTTTTCATGAGTCTGAGACCCGCAAGGCCGATCAACCTATGGATCCAGGGCCATTGTTCAAACTTTTCAAGCAATTGTCAGTGTTCCAGAAATTCGACAGGCTTCAGGAAAGACGCAGCAAGAGTTACCGCCGGTTTCTGCGCATTGCCCTCGTTACTGCAAGAAGTGCTCCTGCTCATGAACGGGCCATCAACACACTGCGCAAGTGGAAAATGCATGTAGATGAGGCATTTTTTCTCGGTGGAATCGAAAAAAGGCGGATTCTGGAAATCATGCAACCACACATATTCTTCGATGATCAGATGGTGCATCTTAAGTCTGCTTCCGGCAAAAGCATTCCTTCAGTACATATTCCATTTGGCATCACCAATCGCGATAAGGCTTGACCATGTTGTTTCGCCTGGAGCTGAAATCAAGGATCACCGAAAAATACGCCGGCGAAACCCTTATTGATTCACTCTCGCGCCGATTCACTTATCATGATCGTTCTTACTGGCTCGATAGGATTGCCGCAGGGCAATTGCAGGTCAACGGCAGGGCAGGGGAGCCTCTGCAGATTCTTCAGACCGGTGACGAGCTGCAGTTCTGCATACCTGATTTCTATGAACGCGATCTAGATACCCGTTACCACAAGATCTGGGAAAATGACAACCTCATTCTCGTCAGCAAACCGGCCGATCTGCCTGTGCACAGCAATCATCGTTTTATCTACCAGACGATGACGGCAGTGCTGCGTCGTGACGAAAATATGCCTGATCTGAACCCTATGCATCGACTGGACCGCGAGACCAGCGGTCTGATGCTCTACATGAAAAAGCCCTTCAAAAACAGGCGTCTGCGCCGTGACCCGAACCAGGTCATCCGGGGAAAATATTATCTGGCGGTGGTACAGGGCTTCTTTCCATCAGAACACCAGCTTGTCGATCAGCCGTTGAAAGAAGCAGGCTGCCCGCCGGTTCGCTATAAAATGCTGCCCGCAGTGACGGGTGAAGGGCAGGAGGCCCGCACCCACT
>CAZPCO010000537.1:0-2620 GCA_964585025.1 uncultured bacterium
GAGATTGAATTACGCGCCTGCAGCATTCATGCAGTCGAGCTTCTCAGAGAACAATTTTCAACCATTGGAATCAAAGTATCTTCACAGGGGCTCGATTATCTTCTCTGGAATCGTGGGCTTGCTGAAAAATACCAGGAAAAGCCGACACATATCACCCGCTGCTGTTATTATTGACCGCCAATCAATAAGAGCGCAGTAAACAAGGCACACAGATCAATTCCAATAAAAAAGGCCGCAAAATGCGGCTTTTTTTATAAGAAGAGCTGCTGGTTGAGGTTAAACTGCGAGCTCCAGAATCACTTCAAGTAGGTCTGCTGTGGAACCACCGGTCGGGGTTCGGTGGTAACATGTTCACGGCCAAAGGTCATGTAGCGGTCATTCTGATTTGGATCTGAAGGGGCATAAAATGAAGCCAGAACGTGGAGAATATTAGCAGGACTCAAAGAACCAGGGCATGACCAGGCAAGCCCTGAATAAAGCGAGATAACGATTAAAAAAGCGATCAACGTGGTTTTCTGCATACTTGATACACCAGCCGGGTTGACATCCTTATTCCTAAACTAGCAAACGCTGTACCAGCTGTTCGGCATTTACTGCCGTTTTATTAATACTTTGTTGAAGCCTGTTTAAAACAGACATGTTTTTTCTGGCATGTGTCATTTTTTCATTTGTGCCAGATTTTTATCAGTCACTGCTGAATTTTATGCCCTGGCAATATCCATAACTGCGAAGCAATTCGTTGAGTCTGGTCTGAAACTCAGCCTCAGTGATGCCCCCCCAGCGGGGCGCGATAAGATACTCTGGTGGAACCCTGTTGATAAAGCGTTCAAGATATATGGACGGCGGTAGATGACTGACAAATCGCGCAACCACTTCTAGAAAAGAGTCAAGACCGTGCAGCTGCAAAGATATTTCCTGTCGTTCCAGCGCGCCGGCAAGGGCAGTGCCGGCAATAACCTGCAGATGATGAAGCTTTACGAGAATCGCACCAGTCTCTGAAACAATCTCTGCCGACATTTCCGGGCTGCAGGGGTCTTCTCCTGGCAATCCAAAAATCAGATGAATGCAGGTTTCAATCCCGGCCTTCTTCAGCAGCTGCAGTGCCTTGAAAGTCGTAGCGACATTATGACAGCGATTAACCGCCTGCAAAACACGATCATCAAACGACTCAACTCCCAGCTCGATTCGCAGGTAGGTTTTTTTGGCAAGATCGGCAAGCAATCCGGCAATCGTTTCATCGACACAATCAGGTCTGGTAGCTATTACCAGGCCTTCGACACCTGGTATCTGCAAAGCTTCAAGATACCTCTTTTCCAGAGTTTCCACAGGAGCCCAGGTACCCGAATAGGTCTGAAAATAGGCCAAAAAGCGCTCACAATCATAACGATGTCGATAAAATGCAATACCAGCCTGCAGTTGCTCAGTAATCGAATCACCATTGCCAACATAAAACGGCGAGAAACTCCGATTGCTGCAATAAATGCAACCGGCACTGGAGAGTGTCCCATCACGGTTTGGGCAGGAAAAACCGCCGTCGACCGGGATTTTCTGGACCCGGCCGCCAAAGCGTTGCCTGCTGTACTCCGATGCCCGCCTGAACCTAAACAAGATTCTTCTGGATCTCGGCAGTTAAAACAACCAGGTCATCGGCAATATCCTGTAATTGCTTTTTTAGAGCTGGTATGAGTGCCGAAGCATCGACAAACCTGCCGTCACGGCTCAACAATTCTATCTCTCGGGCGAGCTCAAAGGTTGCATTGGCCGCAAGCATTCCGGCCAAACCCTTGATTGAATGCGCCGTTTCGCGAAGATGTTCAAAACTCCCTGTCTGCAGGCATTCGTCAAGTTCCCGACCAAGAATTCCAGAACGTCGCTGATAGATTTCGTTAACCTGAACAATGTTCTCAGGTTTTTTCAACACCCGCAGTTCAAGCTCGTTGCGATTGATCTGTTTAAGAGTTGCGCCGCTTTCTTCATTTGCGCAGGAATCAATCTGACCGGGCGACCCGGCAGCAGCTTCAGAGATTCCGGCAAGCAGATCCTTCAGAACTCCCAGCAAATCTTCGGGGAAATACGGTTTGGCAAGATAGGCATTAGCTCCGGCTTCTCTGGCCAGATTCTTCTCCTGGTCGGAAGCAAAAGCGCTTACGGCAATCACCGGTATGGTAAAGCCGTTCTGTCTAAGCTCTTTAAGAGTAGCGATACCATCAAGTCTCGGCATTTGAATGTCGAGCAGTATGGCATCAAAACTTTCCCTTTTAACTGCTTCCAGGACTTCGACACCATCATTGACACAGGTCGACACTCCCTGGAATCTCTCAATAATGGAACTTGCAAGAAAAAGATTGATATCGTTGTCGTCTGCAATTAGAAAACGCAAAGGTCGATCGCCCATAACCAGTTGAAAATTATCAACTGGAGCGACCGAAACTGTCGGGCTCACAGCATCCTTGACTTTGACCGGAATCGAAACCTTGAAAGTCGTTCCTTCTCCCGGTTGGCTTTCAACTTTTATACTGCCACCCATCATATCGATCAACTGCTTGCTGATCGACAAACCAAGATTACCATTATGAGTTTCGGTTTTAACGTATGGATCATTAAAAACGAATGCCCCGAA
>CAZPCO010000538.1:0-2610 GCA_964585025.1 uncultured bacterium
CCAGTTCTGCAGACTCAAGATGTCAGCAAGCAGCATGCCGTTCAGGTTCATGGGTTGTCTCGCATCGACCTGCCCTGAACCATTGCGGTTTATTGCAATCAAAGCGGCATGGATCTCAGCGGAAGTGTTAACGCAGATATTGCCATTCCGGGCAAAAAAAATCGCGAGGGCTGTCGGATCAGTTTTTTTCAGGGAGGCACTTATGACGAAACTGTCGGCTATAAGCACTCCCTGGCCACGAATCTGCCATTGGCCGTCAAGGGAGATGCTGCCACGGCAATGGTTGATGCCATTTAGGTTAAGGGTCCTGGTGGTGGTGTCGAGAATACGCAGCCTCTGCAGGTCTTCAACAGACAGGTCGCGTCTGGCCCAGAGTGAATATCGGTCAAAAACTTGAAGATTTTCCGGGTGCTCTATCGACCCGGGTGGCTCGTTTTGATAAGTCAGCAACTGAACCGCGTCTGATTCAATTGTGCTTTTCGAGTCGAAATCTCGTTGCTTTCTCACGATCAAGGCATTTTTGAGAGGAAGACCATGACTGTCAGGGCTCAGCATTGAGGCAACCAGATAATCGTGGTGCGCTTCAAGGGTGTGCCGTCCGACGGGTTTGCGCTGTTTATCGCTGCGAACGAATATTTCTACCCGGGTTATTATTCCGAGAATTCCGTGCCCTTCGTAGCGGCCGAAATATGGCCGGCCGTCCGGCGAAACCGCTTTGAAGCTGACGATTTTCAGCTCACAGCTGAAGTCGCAGCCATAACCTTCGGGAAGCATTTTTTCAAGGTTCTGCCGGGCAAAAGGCAGGCGCATTTCATTGCGGGCACCGGAAACAGCCCCAAGCATGAACCAGAATGCCTGTGATTTCTGGTTTTTTAGATCTTTTACCAGGGTGGCATAAGCTTCTTCCTGGAGAGATCTGGCAGCTTCGCAGGCTGTATATTTCAGCTCGTGCCATTTGCCGGTGTGAAGGCTTTCACGCGCCACTCGGAAGTAGCTGAGTGACAACATGCCCAGGCAGGCTGCCAGAACCATTACCATCAGCAGTGCTGAGCCTTTTCGGCAGTTATTCGACATCATCGGCGGGCGATGGGAACTTCAATACAGGAGCTGTCTGCTGTGTTTTCAGAATCCGGCTTTCGGATTCGGCAGGTGAAACTGTTGTTGAAGTGCCGTTAGAACTGGTGAAACCGTTGGCCGTTGTATTTCCAGGCGGTCGATCGTAGGTTGAAATTACTCCGAAAAGCAGAGCAGCAGCCAACCCGATGCCGAACACCCAGGCCAGCAGATTGCTTCCGGTGCCGCATGCAGCACCGCCCCCGCTGATCGGCCCTGAATCGAGAGCCTGTTCGATGCGGCCAAGAAAGGCTTGTGAAGGTTTCATATCGGCTGTGGGCGAACCTTTGGCTCTGGCCCATGTCATGCAGGCGACTACGGCAGCACATTCTTTGCAGGTCTTGATGTGCTGCCGGCACTGGTCATTCAGATTTCGCGGGTCTGTGACCTGGTCGATAATTTTTTCGCATTCGCCTGTAGACATATCAGTCTGCCTTACCTTCAAATCTGGCACGGAGTCTGGCGATCAATCGGTGAAACACCAGGCGCACATTTCCTTCGCTCATCTCCATGACTTCAGCGATCTCTGCAAAAGGCATGCTCTGAAACACCCGCAGTTCAAGAATGACGCGTTCGCGAGGCTTCAGATCAGAGAAGATCGACTCGACTCCGGCCGCCGAAACCACGTGTGCTTCCGGGGTGCGCCCGTCAGGAACCTCTTCGAGTTCATATTGACTGCCGGTTGTGTCGATTTTCTTTTCGCGTCTAAGTTTATCAATGAACTGATTGCGGGCAATTCTCAGCAGCCAGCCGATGAAACTGCCCGAGGTATTAACCTGATCGATCTTGCGGAAAGCATTTATAAACGCTTCCTGGGCTACATCTTCGGCATCGGCATGCTTTATGTTCATACCCAGGAGATAATACATCACGGTGCCGTAATACATTTTAACCAGCTGGGTAAAGGCGCTTTTCTGCCCCTTTCTGGCCAGCTCGATCAAGGCATTACAGTCATTCGGGCCGTTCTGCATCAGCTCATGCGCTTAACCTGCAATTCTGCAATGAGAATCAGGGTTTCCCTCATCAATAATTACGGAAGCTACGCTCACAATGTTACAAAAATCTTCTGTCAGTACCGAAGTTTAACAGTTTATCCACAACAAAGGCAATCAAATACTGGGTTTTCTGCGCCAGCGTCAGAATTTTTCACCCTTCTGAATGCGCTCGATCATACTTTTATCTATATGCTGCTGATCAATTGGCCTGTCTGGATCTCTGGAACTTTCCTGAAGAAGTCTGATAGCTTCATCCCGGCGTTCCATGGCTGCGAGGGTTACGGCAATCAACCTGGCAGATTGAGGCGGGGCGTCTGGAAATGAAGCCATGGTCATGAAGGCTTCTAGAGCCCTCTGAAGGCGCCTTTTGGGGCCATGACGGCCAGTATGGTTGACACAGAAAAGGCCAATCTGCTGCCAGAGTTCGATACGGTTTGGCAGCTGTTTTACGGCATCCTCGAGTATTTGCAGCGCTTCGTCATGACGTTTCTGATACTCGTCG
>CAZPCO010000539.1:0-2600 GCA_964585025.1 uncultured bacterium
AATTGATGCCACTCCTCAATGCCTGCAGGATGACCCGGGCGCCGGCAGCAACATCGAGCCCACGCTGCATCGGACTCATCGTCAAAGTGCCGATGCCAAGATGAGTGACTTCGATACCGGTTTTTCCCAGCCGATTTTTCTTCATAAACGCCCCTTCGCTGCGAGATTTTCCGCTTCATTTTAACCCCGCTCGATCATTCTTGCCAATATGCGAAGAAATTCACGGCAAACGCCTGTCCCACTTACAAATTGCACTTCAAAAGGTCGAGGCTCCCGTTTGCCCTGGGATATTCCGCACGGGTTGTGTTTGGGTTCTGCGTATGCTAAGTTAGCGGGAAAGCGGAGGAATATCATGAGTCTGGCACAACTGGAAAAGACCCTCAAACTCGATATTAAGGCAGCATTGGGCTGCACAGAACCTATCACTATCGCTCTGGCGGTCTGCAAAGCACGAAGATTGACCGCTTCTGCCATCAACCATATCACTCTGCGCCTTTCCACCAACCTGCTGAAAAACGCCATGGAAGTCGGCATCCCCGGTACCGGAGGCCAGCGAGGCATTCCGCTTGCAGCGGCGCTTGGCTGCTTTTCACCTGCTGAAACTCCCGGGCTCACTCTCCTCGAAAACATGAACGACAAGTGGCTGGAAGAAGCACGGAATCTGGTAGCCCGCGACCTGATCACCATCGACCTGGCATCCGAAAAGCACGGCCTGTTTATCGATGCCCTGGTTGCAGACGACCAGAACCATACCGGGCGCTGCATAATTTCCGGCAGCCATGAAAACTGTATCCTTCTCGAAAAAAATGGCATGACAGTGTTTGCATCTGACGAAAAAGGCGATCAGGGTTCGGGTGAGCTGCTGAAACAACGCCAGGCGCTGGCTGGAGTTTCTTTTTCCGAAATCTGGAACGACATCGGCAACCTGTCTGAAGAGCTGCGCAGCCATATGCTCAAAGGCATCGAGATGAACCTCAAGGTCGCTGAAGCCGGCATGAACCGGGAAGGCTTTCTGCATATCGGCAATATCTACAACAGCCTGATTAAAGAAGGCTGGCTTGGAAACGATGTTATCAACCGGGCAAAAGCGGTTACTTCTGCGGCAGTCGATGCGCGCATGTCTGGTTGCGACCTGCCGGTCATGACTTCCGCAGGTTCAGGGAACCAGGGGCTTACCATATCACTGCCGCTGCACATTCTCGCCGAGCATCTCAAGGCTGATCGACGGCGACTGGGCGAAGCACTCGCCATCAGCCATGGGATCACCAGCATTCTAAAGCACCATTCGGGCACCTTATCAGCGATGTGCGGCTGTGTAGTCTGCTCCGGCACCGGCTTAACAGCAGGCGCTACCTATCTGCTGGGCGGCAATCTCGAAACCGCCACTGCCGCTGTCAACAACATGGTTGGGAGCATAACCGGCATAATCTGTGATGGCGCCAAGGTCGGCTGTTCGATCAAACTCGTCTGTGCTGTCGATTCAGCTTTTCAGGCCGCTATGATGGCAATGCGGGGTCTGCGTTTGCCGACCACCAATGGTGTTCTCGGCGACACGCTTGAATCGAGCCTGGCAAATATAGGTCTGATTGCTGCGCCGGGCATGATCGAGACCGACGACCAGATTCTGTCGATCATGCTCGGCAAACCTCTGCATGCAAATTAACCCCGCCAGAGGGTTTTCCGGACAGCTACAACTTCCTGGCGACAAATCGATCAGCCATCGCCTCGTTCTGGCCTCACTGCTGATCGATGGCAGTCTCGAAATCGGCAATCCTGCCGATGGTGAAGACGTCCAGACAAGCCTGCAGATTGTCAAACAGCTCGGAGTTGAAATCAAAAAAAGCCAGGATCGTCTTTTACTTTCAAGTTCAGGCAGCAGACCCGGCGGCACTCACGAACTATACTGTGGCAATTCAGGCACCACCACGAGACTGCTGGCAGCAATTCTTGCCGGCAGACCAGGACGTTACCGGCTTACCGGCGATGCTTCTCTTTCCAGGCGGCCCATGCGCAGAATCGTCGAACCTCTCAGACTCATGGGCGCAGATATCGTCTGCGAAAATTCTGACAATCTGCCAATCGTAATCAACGGTCAGCAGGAGCTGCTGCCGTTGATATTCGAAAACCCTCTAGGTTCGGCGCAGGTCAAATCGGCCGTTCTGCTGGCCGGAATGCATGCCCGAGGCGAGACAAGGGTTCATGAAGCACTTCCGAGTCGCGACCATACCGAGAGGCTTCTGGCACAACTTGGCGTCGAAATATCATTCAGCCCTGGCCTGGCAGTGCTGCAGGGGCCTGGATTTCCAACCGGGCAACACCATTTCGAAGTGCCGGGTGATATCAGCAGCGCAGCGTTTTTTGCGGTTGCGGCCGCGATTTTCCACAGCAGCACAGTCGTAATAGAGAACGTCAGTCTGAACCCGGGTCGTCTTGGCTTTCTGGAAGTTTTGCGGCGTATGGGTGCAGCTGTAACGATTGCACCAGCCTATTCATCCTGGGAGCCAACTGGCACCATAAGCATAAGCGGACGTGGGCTGCGAGCCGTAAAGATAGACTCGGGAGAAATATCAATACTTAAATTGCTTAACTTTTCAGTTATT
>CAZPCO010000540.1:0-2599 GCA_964585025.1 uncultured bacterium
TCTACAACAATCACTTCAAAAGAACGGTCTGTTGTCTGGTTACAGAGAGCTTCAAGACAGTTCTGCAAACGTGACCCATCGTTAAAGACAGGAATTATTACCGACGCATACGCTGTTTCAGACCTGCAATCGTACATTTCTCAAACAGTTTCCTGAATATACTTGATCATGGCAATAATGTCTTTTTCTTCTGGCGATCTTACCAGAAATGCCTCATTGCCCATGACTTCAGCGAAGACAAGCGGCACTGGCGTGTGTGCGGCAATCTTGTCACCAAATCTGGCAAAGATTTCCGCTGTTTGATAGCGATAATTTTTGCCGAATTTTCTGGCAATATGGGCAGCGAAATATTTGCGCTCCACCTGGGCTTTAAAGTGGTTATCTGCGATAATGTTTGCCCATTCCTGGTAGACATCGACATCGTTGGCAAAATTCATCAGATCGACTGTATAGCCTCCTGGCGGGCGGCAGTTCATCTCGAGCACGAACAGTTTACCGTCATTGCGACGTCTGAGAAACTCAAGATGAAAAAATTTCGCTCTGATATCGAATTCTCTGACGATCTTCCGGCCAATATCGATGGCATCCTCAGGAATCTCGCGCACGATATAGAAACTTAGATCCTGGTTGTAGGCAACAAGGTCGAACGCCCCGTTTATTGAACGCAGAGAAGAATAAAAAACGATTTCACCGTTTTGATCTGCTATGCCATCAAATGTCATCAGTTCGCCATCAATAAATGGTTCGACAAAATAGTCTCCCTCTGGCTTTTCCCGCCAGAATCGAGCCAGATCACCATCATGCTCGATTTTGAAGGCACTCATAGCACCGACGCCGATATCCGGTTTGGCAAAAATCGGGTAATGGTGCTTTTTGATGAAGGCCAGCAAACCTTTTTCGCTTTCAATAATCTCACCATCAACTACCGGGGCTTTGCATGCCTTGAAAATCTTCTTCATTTCTGATTTACGCTTGATTTTGAGCGTCTGGGCAACGCCAGGACCAATAATGTTGAAGTCCTCACGTAACCTGGCTTCATGCATCATCCAGTGTTCGTTGTGAGATTCGACGCGGGTAACCCGACCGTGTCTATGAATGAGAAAAGCGGCAGCACGATAAACCTGGTCATAATTTTCCATGTGATCGACCCGGTAATAATCAGCCAGAGATTCTTTTAGTCTATCGTCAAGGCTGTCAGGATGCTCTTCGGCAATACCCAGAACTTTGATGCCACGATTGGCCAGCCCAATCACGAAATTGACAAAATTGGGCGGGAAATGTGGTGAAAGATAAATCAGATTCATGAAAGTTTCCTGTGTTTATAGTATAGCAATGCTCTTTACTGCGAGAAACAGCCGGTTACCAAGGCTAATAAATTCAGCGGGCTTTTCAGCGCCTCAATTTTAATCAAATCTGCCAATTTTAGCAACCATCCGCAGCGATTGCTTTTTCGACATTCCTGCTGTTATTCTTCCAGAAGAAAATGCACAAGACATCGATAATGTTTTTTCTGACCATTTTTTGCTTCGGCAGCAGCCTTTTGTTTGCCGAAAATGTCGTTCAGCAACTGCGAATTCTTGAAAAGGCCGTGAATCAGTGCATAGAACGCCTCGATTCAGATATTTACCTGGAAAATGCCGGCGAACCCTCTGGGACAGCCAGTGAAAGCGGTTTTCTGGAGCTGACCGGCCGGCAACTGGAACTTTCACTTCTCAGTTTGGATGCAGCAAGATTGTTACAGGAAGATTACTACCATTTTTCACTCTATCTGATTGCCAGACACTATAAGAAATATGAAATAGCCCTGGAACTGCTGCGATTCGAGAAAAAAATGGCTGAGTTTGTCCCGCTTAAAAACTGGCTTCAAAAACGCATTGACACGATTATCTGCCTGCAACGGACAACACCGGTTGTTGACGCCGACTTCGCAATTGCCAAAGATTTTCAGGGCCTGATAGATCTGCTGAAAAAATACAATATCAGATAGCAGCTGTTTGCAGTATCATTGCCGCTGGTATATACTTTTTTTTGCAAAAATCCAAAGGAACAGAGAATCATGGAATACATGCTTCCAGCAATGACTGGCCTCAGCCTCGCCGCAATGACGGGTTTCAGGGCATTCATGCCACCCCTGATCCTGGGCATTCTCTACCGTTTCTTTCCGGAAATGGTCAGTATCAATAAAAGCTTCACTTTTCTCGCTTCCGACCCCGTATTAATCGCGCTGGGCGTTGCCGCGGTTCTTGAATTTCTCGGCGATAAGTTTCCGGTAGTCGACAATTTTCTCGATTGGCTTGAATTGCCGGCCAAGATAGTTTTTTCGGCAATTCTTACCTTTGCACTGGTGCCAGGTGCCAGTCATTGGTTTTATCTGCTGATCGCCATGGTTTTTGCAGAAAGCACCACTTTGACTGTGCATGCAGGCAAAACAGGCCTGAGAGCTGCCTCGACCGTAGCAACGGCCGGAACAGCCAATCCGCTTATCGGGGCAATTGAAGACATTGTAACCATGCTGGGAACACTTCTTGCAGTAATTCTTCCCTGGGTTGCCGCAATTTTCTTCGCATATCTTTTATTGCGGTGCATTCGCTACCTGACC
>CAZPCO010000541.1:0-2597 GCA_964585025.1 uncultured bacterium
TTCGAGTTACCGATTGAAGCCTGCCATGCAAAATGCCAATCTGCCGGCTCTTGACGATAATATCAGCCGCATCGACAAGACGCTTCAGGAATTGTGTCATCTAACAGAAGCGGCAGAAAAAAACCTCGAAACCCTGCAAAAACAGCTGCCGAACAGCACCTTCGGAATAAGCACCCGGGCTTGATTGTTTTAGAACTTCGATACAATTGCCACCAAGAAAATTATACCGGCAATTAACGACACCAGCAGATCCTTCCAGGCAAAAGAAAAATTGTGATACCTGGTTCTGGCTGCAGCGACTCGGTATCCTCTGGCCTCCATCGCTTCTGCCAGCTCCTCTGCCCTGATAAGCGCCTGAGAAAGAGTTGGAATCATCAATGGCATCAGAGATGCTGCAGATGTAAGTAAACCACCATTACCAAGACGAGCACCCCTGGCAATCTGAGCCATACGAATGCGCTCGATTTCGCTAAGCATTACCGGTAGAAATCGAACGGCTATAACCATGACCAGAGCCAGTTCACGGGTAGGCACTCTGAATAAGCTCAGCGGTCTGAAAGCTACTTCCCAGAAATACATCAATTCTGCCTGCGGAGAAGTCGACAGATAGAAGCCCGCTACCATGAAAACACCAAGAATCCTGATTATACCCTCGGCAGCATAATTTACCGCAAAACCATTGTCACGAAACCCTTGAACAAGGCCAACGATCAGAAGGAGAAAACCGATCCGGCGAATCGAGGCCATTATTTCCATGACCGGCATTCTGCAAATCAGCCCACATACTATCAGAAACAGAAGAGCCAGCGACATTTCACTCACCGACAAAGCATTCAATGAAAAGAAAATTACCAAAACAAAGGCCAACAAGCCCTTGACGAGAGGATTTAGATTGTAGGCAATACCATTTCCTGGCTTATATACTATCATTACGGCCCTTAACCTCTTCAAGAAATCGTGCAACGGCTTCTGCATTGATTTCCGGCAGACTCTCAACGGCATTGAACGGCTCAATTGCCTTTTGATACCAACCTGGTAGTGGAAAAAAATCAGGATCCTGCAAAGCCCGACGTGTGAATTCAGAACCCTTCAACCATAAACCCTGCCCTTCCCGCAGGAAAAGAACCTGAGAATGCCGGGTAAGGAAAATTTCGGGTTCATGAGTCACAACTATGACAACATGGTCGGCGGCAAACTGCTGCAGCATTTCAGCCAGCCTTTTCTGACCTCGATGGTCGAGCCCGGCGAGAGGTTCATCGAGCAGCATGACTGGGGGTGCCAGAACCGTGCATGCCGCCATGGCGACACGGCGCTTTTCTCCACCTGACAATTCAAGGGGATGCTTGCGATAATAGATTTCCGGCGAAAGACCCCAGCGTTCAAGCCAGTTTTTTGCACGTTCGACAGATTCACTTTCTTGTATGCCCCGCATGCGCAAGGCAAATTCAACCTCATCACCAACTGTTGGGTTGAAAAAAAGCGATTCCGGGTTTTGAAATGCCAGCGAAAAATTACCCTGCGGTTTAAAAGCACCACTGTCATCGAGAATCTTACCGGAAAATTCCTTATGAAAACCTGCAATTGTGAGCAACAAACTGCTTTTGCCTGAGCCGGCACGGCCAACAATAAGATTGACCGCGCCGCAACGGAAACGCCCGGTAACATCTGATACGATTTTTCTGCCGTCATACAGGACCGTTAACCCATCAAGGTGCAGAAATTCAGTCATTTCTGCACCTCATAAGCTTTTCAAGAGTCCATTCTTCAGGGCAATTGAACCAGGAAAAATTACCGCTGCCCCTTTTCAGATCATCACCATTTCCAGAAAATATCAGCATGCCGTCATCAAAGGCGAAAATTTGATCGAAGCGCCTTAAGTCTTCGGGCAATTGAGAAACGACAATGACACCAATATTTTTCTTTCTGGCGTATTCTCCGACATTTTCCCAGAAACTTGCACGCGCCCAGGGGTCTAGATGTGAGGTCGGTTCATCGAAAATCAGCCATGCGGGCTCCATAATAACAACCGAAGCTATGCAAAGAAGCTGCTTTTGCCCTCCAGAAAGACAATGTACCGGAGTATCGAGCAGGTCACCCAGCCCGAAAGTCTTGGCAGCCGCCCTGACCCGCATCTGCATTTCGCCTCTTTCGACCCCCAGATTTTCAAGTCCAAATGCAAGGTCTTCAGCTACTGTTGTACCAACAATCTGGTTATCGGGCGTTTGAAAAATAACGCCGGCCAAAAAGGTGACATTTCCAGAATGCAGGCCAGGCACCTGGTCATCAACAAGAATTCTGCCTGACTGAGGAACGATCAGGCCTGCTATCAAGCGTGCGACAGTGGATTTTCCACTGCCATTGCCGCCAATGAAGCCGTTAATACAACCTTTCTGGCATGAAAAAGAAACCTCCTTCAGTTTGAAGGAGGTTTCCTGTTTCCCATGATACCGGAAATCGACCCGGTCAAGGAGAATCATTGAACCGTCATCACCATCACTTAATGAATTCGATGATGGCCATTTCGGCGTTGTCGCCGCGGCGGTTGCCCAGCTTGTAGATTCTGGTGTAGCCACCGGGAACCGTTTCAAAGCGGGGGG
>CAZPCO010000542.1:0-2289 GCA_964585025.1 uncultured bacterium
GGTCGCCATCTGATATGCTTCGACAAGCATGTTCATCAGATGATAGTAAATATGCATCTTGCGGAAAACGACCGAATGGTATGTAGACCTGGCGTTGAAATTGATGTTCTTCATCGACTGGTCGGCGTAACTCATCGCCCGCTGCGCATCCTGTTCCTGGGCATAAAGAGTCGAAAGTTTCAGATACGGGTCACCTGGCAACGGGTCGAGTTCGACCGCTTCATGTAAAAGAGCTTTGGCGCGGTTGACAGCTTCGGCCTGAGTGTAGCGCATATACATATCGGCTTCGCGCACCTTTTCATCAGCCGTCCAGCAGCGCATTTCATGCCAGGCATTACTGAAGGCGCCAAGCAGAGCGATAATAGCAAATGCTGCAGCTACCGGGCGGCCAAGCTCGAGTTTTTTGCGGGCCAGCTGCGAACTGAAGAAATCGGTTTCGGTCAGCACCGGCACCAGGCCAAGAAATAGAACCGCATAAACCGCCGTTTCGATGCGGTGGAAAGGGAAATCGGGTATCGCAGCCAGCAGCTGCGACACAATGCCGGCAGCAAGGCCGATAAGCAGAATATGATCACCACGCATTTCCCCGTCGGGGCGTGCGAAAATTTCGCGGCGCAACGCCTGCTGAATGCTCGAAAAGAACCGGAACACCACAAACAGAAACAGCGCCAGCCCAATGATGCCCATTTCAGAAATGAGCTGCAGCCAGTCGTTGTGAGCCTGGCGGAAAGTGACGGCAGTAAAAGTCTCTTTGTTGTCTTCGGTGAAGGTTTCGCCTTCCTGAAGCGGGAAAAAATGCTTGAATGCACCAAAGCCACGACCGAAAAGCCAGCCGGGAACAGAACCGTCAAAAGCCTTGATGGTGCCATACCAGACCCACATGCGTTCGTAAGTGTTACTGGCCTCGCGATTGAGCGTGAAGGTGTATTTGATCTTGTCGAGAATGCTTTCAGACTGAATGGTCTTGACCGACAGCGTGAAAAGCCCGCCGAAGATCATTATCACAGCCACCAGGAAGAAGGCAGCGTGCCGGCGCATCAGTTTCTGATTGCGGTCATTGAGGAACAACATGATGACCATGTAGACCATGCCGCAGGCAATGCCGATCAACGCCGCACGGCAACGGGTGATATACAACCCGTAGAGCAGCCAGCCGTACAGCCCAAGCGAAAATATCTTCATCAGAGGGTTACGGTAATAGAAAAAGAAAGCCAGCGGCAGAAACGCAGTGAACATTGCAAAGGTGCCGAGATAGTTGCGATTACCGAAGGTGGAGACTACCGAACCCATATAATAATCACGATTGGCGAGCTGCGGAAACAGCGGCAGATAATAACCGTTCGGGTCGATCTTGCCGTTGAGCACGTCTTCTTTGACGTAAGTAATCAGGTTCTGAGCATCGAACTTGAAATAGAAATTGTAGGTTTCCATGATGCCGATCGTCGAGGTCGCCAGACCGGTGAAAACAACCGCCCAGAGAATCAGTTCGACCTGCCAGCGACTGCGCACCACATTCGCCACCAGCGGGAAAAGCATCATGATGCAGAAAACTCCGCGCAGATCGCGAATCGCCGATGGCACGTTGTAATTCCACATCACCGAGAGCGCAGCGAAACCAAAAAACAGCACCAGCGGGAAATCAATGCTGGTGCGGGCCAACATCAGATGGCGACGGGTGAATATGCGGGCGCAATAAATACCCGCCAGCAGGGCAATAGCGATCTTCGAGAAGAATTCTTTCGGGGTCAGAAAGTTTTCGGTAGTAGCCCGGCTGTAGAGAAACGGCATAATCAGAACGACCAGCAGCAGGCCGATGTAGATCAGCCAGTCGGTGGTCGAGAGACCGGCTTTCGTTTCGTTGCGGCTCTTTCTGAAGAACCTGTAGAGCCAGTCTTCGACTGTCTGCAGCAGCGAACCGCCGCCGGGAACCTCACTGGTCGTTTCCTGTTCGGAATCTATGCTGCTTCTGACCCGTTTCTTTGCCATGACTTCAGCTAGCCTTTATAGTGACCGGATCAGCCGGATATTCGCCGGTTGTGCCGTTGGCCTTGCGGCCAGAATGATCTTTGATGCGGGTATTGTTCGGTGAAATCCTGATCGTTGAAGAACCAGGAAAGAAGGCCGTATCACTGGCAGCACCAGTGAAAAGCAGCAGCATTTCGGTAGTCGAAGCATTCGTGAAGCTGGCAATACCGAACACCTGGGCCACATCAGGAGAAGCCCAGAGATCTGAACCTGCTGCTGCCGGTGAAGCATTCGAAACGGTAATACCGGTGTCGGTTGTGACTA
>CAZPCO010000542.1:2299-2591 GCA_964585025.1 uncultured bacterium
GAAGCATTCGTAAAACTGGCAATACCGAAAACCGGAGCCACATCACGGGAAGCCCAGAGATCACCAGTGGGCGGTGATGCATTCGAAACGGTAATATTGGTGTCGGTTGTGACAATATAGCGCGAAAATTCGAGCCGGAGAAAATCTGCAGGGCTGATCTGCCGGTTGTGATCGGCGTCGATCCAGGTGGCGCGCTGCAGAGTCAACGGCGGTTTGTAATCAACGATGATGTCGTCGGTTTCAACGGCGTTATCGGGGCCGTTCGAACTGACCTGACCCTTGATGTAATCGA
>CAZPCO010000543.1:0-2580 GCA_964585025.1 uncultured bacterium
CTGCAGACTGACGAAAAGGGAAGAATCTTTCTGGGAAAACTTGAGAATATCGAATGGGTTAAATTGAGCGCCCCGGAAGATGTCAGCCTCGAATTTGTTCCTGAAACCGATTTAAATAAATATGCAGACAAGATTTGTGTGCCAGAAGGCCATGAAATAAGAATTCCTGCCCAGGGAAACATCGATGCGAAACTGACTGAAATCTGTTGTCTGTATGAAATGTGTGAAGGCCTGCCGACCAGAGATTGCCGGCCTGCAATCGTTATCGAGCCCGGGTTCTTCACGATTAAGAGCCTGCCGGCCGGTGATTATGAATTTTATCTCAAGCCTCTGCAGCAGAAAATAGCAATAAAAGTAGCAACTGGTCAGGCTTTTGGCGGTTATGTCGTTTCGAAAGCAAGGGGATTGCCTCTAAATAATGCTAAACCTCTGCAGATAACCGAGGCAGCTGCCACAAATGGCAATCTGGTCATCAGACTTGCAAATGCGGGCAAAAATGCACGTGTACATGTTGTGGCCAGTCAGTTTCGTCCTGATTTCAGGCCTTTCTATGAATTTTCGAGTATCGACGGCCCGGTGTTCCCGGAAATTCAGTTGAATCAGCCTGTTTCCCGTTATGTATCAGGGCGCAATATTGGTGACGAATATCGTTATATTCTCGATCGACGTTTTACGAAAATTTTTCCCGGTAATATGCTGAAGCGCCCGGGGCTGCTGCTCAATCCCTGGAGTCTGCAGAAAACCGACACCGGAACGCAACAGGCGACCGCCGGCGGCAAATGGAGTGGTGAACCTGAGGCTACAGGTCAGATTTCCAATACGACAGATTTTCTGAAGAAAAAAGAACAGGGGGGTATGCTGAGCGGTGGATTCGCTGCATATGATTTTCTGGCGAAATCTGCGATACTGATGGCCAATATTCGCCCTGATGTTGATGGTCGCATTTCGCTTGACCTCAAAAAACTCAAGGGGCAAGGGATCATACAGATAGTTGCCCTCGATGGTTTTGATGTCGCATGCAGAGAAGTCATTGTCGAGGCTGTTTCTGAGCCCCATATGGACCTTCGGCTGAAAAACGTTCTGCAGCCGGATAAGCATTTTTCTCAACAGAAGAGAATTCCAGTGCTGACAACAGGAGAATCTCTGACCATTGCAGACATTTCGACGGCGCGCATGGAAGTTTACGACAGTATCAAGTCCGCGTTCCGCCTCATGTCAACTGTTAACCCCGACCCGAATCTTGCCAGATTCGCCTTTATAACCGGGTGGGCAGAACTGGATAACACAAAAAAAATTGAATTGTATTCGAAAAACGCCTGTCATGAGCTTAATTTCTTTATTTACAATCACGATCGCAGATTTTTTGACGCAACCGTAAAGCCGTATATCGCCAATAAGCGTGACAAGACCTTTCTCGATAAATGGCTGCTTGGTCTCGATCTGCATGAATATGTAGAACCATGGGCATTTGCAAGGCTGAATATCGTTGAAAAGATACTTCTCGGACAAAAAGTGCCCGACATCAGGCAGACGATCGAACGCCATATCCAGGAAAAATTTGACCTGCTGCCCGACGATCGCGAACATTTCAACAGTCTTTTCAAAACCGCTCTGCAGGGTAACGCTCTGGAGCTCGGCGACAAACTGGGCTTTGAAACCGGCAAGAAAGATCTTGAACGTCGCCGGGCAGATATTGGAGAACTCAGCGGGGATATGCCTGTGCCGGAACCATCACCGATAGCTGTTGCCCCTGGAGCGATGGCAAAACCGTCATTACGTGCGTCCAGACCAATGGCACCTGCTCCGCCTCCACCTCCTGGCAAATCTATGTACCGCGAAAGCAAGTCGGAGATAGCACTCGACTCTGAGTCTATCTCAGAAAGCGATTTTGATGATAACTTCGAGCTCGAAGAAGATGCAAAGATGCGCGAAGAGGTTCAGCAGCTTTTCCGGCAGGTAGATAAGACTGAAGAATGGGTTGAAAACAACTATTATCAGTTGCCCATCGAGCAACAGCTTGCCGACCTGATTAAGGTGAATGCCTTCTGGCGTGATTACGCCATGCATGAGCCTGGCAAGCCCTTCATTTCGGGTAACTTCATCTTTGCCACTGGAAATTTTGCAGAAATGATGCTGGCGCTTGCCGTTCTCGATCTGCCATTCGATGCCGCCAAACACGAGTCGGTATTTGAAGGGGCGCGCATGAGCCTGAAAGCGGGATGCAATTCAGTAGTTTTCACCGAAGAAATCGGGCCTGCCAGTGAAGCCTCCGGCACCGCCAGCATCCTGACCGGTCAGAACTTTTTTGCCTTCAACGACCGTTATCGTTATGAACGTAATGAACGGTTCGATAAGTTCGTTACCGACGAATTCCTGACGCGTCAGGTTTATGGTTGCCAGGTCGTGGTGACCAACCCGACCTCGTCGCGGCGCAAGGTTGACGCTCTGATGCAGATTCCAGAAGGAGCTCTGCCGGTTTTGAACAGCCAGACGACCCGAAGTCTGCATCTGCAGATTGAACCATATTCAACGCAGACATCAGAATACTATTTCTATTTCCCTGCCGCCGGAAAAAGGAAA
>CAZPCO010000544.1:0-2578 GCA_964585025.1 uncultured bacterium
CCCAGATGAAAATCCTGTTTGCCCTGAGGTTCAAGGCTCTGTGAGAGCCTTGAACCGGGATGGTGATAGTTTGTATTACATGGTTGCTGAGAATTTATTGGAATTTTTTCTGAAAATAACTAGATTTAGGTTGAAAAGATAAAATTGAGGATCTTTGCTTCAAACCCTTAACCGGGCTGCTGCAGCCCTTTGCCGGTGCGGGCTTTTTGCTGCCGCTCCTTTGCGTAGATTATATCAGGCAAAGGTGGTGAATTTTTCCAGTTTCGTTTTTGGGAAGAGCGTCATTAGAAATAGCAGAAAAGTGAGAATCAGGGAGGTCACGCATGAATAATTCGCTGAAATTGCTTTGTCTGTTCGTCTTGTTTTCCCTGTTTGTCGCCACGCCAGGGTGCTGGTTGCATCGATCAAGTGATGATCAGGTCTGGCCGGCATCTACGGGGGCCATAAAACTTTCGGCAGTAGCCGATGCCGGCCCGGGAAACTCATTTGCCGCTTCTCTCAAGGCAGCTCTGAAAGATGAGGTCATGGCCGCAAAGGCGATTAAATTTCAGGCCAGGATAAAATTCGGTGCGGCGATGCATAGAATCTTCAGCGTCGAGCGTTCCGATTCAGGCCAGACTCTATCGCTCGATGCAACCCTTGATTCATTAAGCGCCGGGAAACAGCAGGTGACGATTGAAATCGTCGCATCCGGGGTTGAAAATGCCGATCCGGTTCTTAAAACCATCGCCACTGCTACGGTTGCCCCGGGGCAGACCAATGAAAACGACATAAAAAATGCTCCGATCAACTATGAAACAACTGCCAGGGCGATTGTTTTTGAATCGTTGCCAGACAGCAGCACAAAATCGATCGACGACTTTTCACCGCCGGCAGAATCGATTCAGGCTCTGGCAACAACGATACAGAATACGCTCGGGGGCTCGATAGATGGCAGCAAAACCCTGAGTGACCCTACAATCAAGGCTGAGGCAGAAAAGGTTGTCGAGGCGGTTTCCAACCCGCAACCTGCAGTGGTGACCCTTGCCGCGATTTCCCTCAGCGCGCCATCAGGAACGGTAGCCGCAAACGCAACTTTTGACCTGGCCGGCATAGTTGTGACGGCAACCTATTCAGACAATTCGACGAAAACCGTCACCGGGCATTCCTGGTCGATTAAATCTGGCGGTGGCAGTATCGCCGGAACAGTATTCACTCCGCCTGCCGCGGCCGGGGAAGTAGTCCTGACCTGTTCCTACGCAGAGAACGAAATCATCAGGACCGCCGATTTTGCCGTGACCGTTTTGCCGGCGGCTGGTTCAGGCTCATTGAGCGGCACGATCAGGGATGCCGTTACCCAGGCACCGCTTGCCGGAGTGAGCGTCAGAGTGTTGGATGCCATGGGAAATGCTGTTCAGAGCGTGGTTTCCGATGCCGGCGGCAATTATCTTCTGAACCTGAGTGCCGGTTCGGGTTACCGGGTGGTATTCAGCAAAGAAGGCTATCTTGAAGCCAATTATGAAAATGTGGTGATCGAAATCGATGTAACCAGAATTCTTGAAAACATAATGCAGATTGACACGCAGCATGCAGGTACCGGCAACGTCGGAGGCATAGTATCGGAAGCGACGACGGGTAACGGCCTGCCGAATGTTACCATCAGTCTGCGCCAGGGTGTGAACGCGCTGGCAGGTAACATCGAAGCGACTACGACCACTGATTCTTCGGGTAACTATCATATCGATGGCCTGGCGGCCGGCCTGTACACCGCCGAAGCCGTCTGCCCCAATTATATAACCGGTCATTTCACAATTACTGTCATTGGTGGCATGACTACCGGCAACCAGAATGTTTCGATCTCGCCATCGATGTTGACTGGTGAGGGTTTCAGGGTTCAGCTGACCTGGGGCGCCAGTCCCGAAGACCTCGATTCTTATCTTTCAGGCCCCGGTAACGACGGCGAAAGATTCTATGTGACCTGCGGTGGCGATTACTATTATAACAATGAGTTGATGGTCGAGCACGATGTCGATGATGTAACCAGCTATGGGCCTGAAACAATAACTGTGCTCAGGCAGCTGACCGGAACATATCGCTATCTGGTAAAAAACTTCAGCCAGGAAGCAGAGATGTCAACCTCTGGAGCCAAAGTCACCCTTTACCAGGGCGACCAGGTCAAGGCAGTTTTCAATGTTCCAAACAGTTCTGGCAGATGGTGGACGGTCTTTGATCTGAACGGTTCGACTCTGACGCCGATAAATACCATGAGTGATAACTATTCACTGCATCCTTGAATTTCGCTTATTCATGGTCAGAAGATTCAAGTTGCCCTGCAGCAATGGTTATCACCGTCATGAATTTATCCAAAGGCAGCGGCGACCAGGCTATACCTGGCCGCCGCTTTTCTATTTCTGGCTGTTATAGTTCAATAGGGAATGAGCGCGCCTTTGCGCACAGGATTTTCATCAGTAATATACACATTTAGGGAACTATCGACTGCAATACCCAAAGCCCTTCTAAATATAGCGGCTGCGCCTGTTCCATACACAATCCCTGGGGAAGCGTAAGCACCACAAATAGTGGTTACTATACCTGCAGG
>CAZPCO010000545.1:0-564 GCA_964585025.1 uncultured bacterium
GCGGTGAATGTCTTCGATGGCTGCAGCGATGACGTTGAAAGATGAAGATCTTATTGCTTCAGGAAAAGATGAGGCCCAGTCGACCTGGTCAAGAACGTTGTCAATCAGCTTGCGCAGAGAGAGAGGCGAAATTCGTGCTTCAGCAAGACGGGAATTTGAAGGATATACCGGAGTCAACTGCGCACGACAGGCAGCTATTGCCTCATTATCGACGGCCTCGATTTCAGGATTGGCAAGAACCGGCTGGCCTTTTCCGGTGGTAAAGGTTCCGAAGAGCCAGTATTCACAACCTGATTTCAACTGCTTGATCAGGTAAACCCGGTTGAACCATCGGGCCACGATTTTTCCGGTTGCATCTGAAAACTCAGCATTGATAACTGTCAGCCCGCGTCTGGCATGATAAGATTTGACTGATTCAAGCCGGGCCTTGATCAGACTCTGGGTTTGTGGCTGGAGGTCAGCTATACTGACAGTCTGGCGGCGATCCTGATACCTGACCGGGTAGATACGCAGCAGGTCGAATACACTCGAAAAACCTGCTTTTTCCAGCGTTTCGGATTTTTT
>CAZPCO010000545.1:574-2570 GCA_964585025.1 uncultured bacterium
CTGAATGATGCCGACATGGTCATCAAGACGGATTTTTGCCGGAACCCTGGCTTTTCTTGGGGCAGTCATTTTCAGCAGCTTTTCAGTCTTTCGAGAAGTAAAGCTGTTTGAGAATCATGAAATCAGGGCACATGTAGGCGAGATCCCAGCCGTTACGGCCGGCCTCGTCGAGCAACGAGCCAAGACGTTCGAGGAAATCTGGGCCCTGCAGCGGCGTGAGATCGAGGGTTTTATAATTCCAGCGTTGCGGTGATTTTTCAAGCGTCATGGCTTTTCTCCTGGCCTGGGTGCTGATCCTGCAGGATCGAGTTCAGATAGAGATAGCCTTTGAGCATCTGTCTGAGGGAAGCGTCCTGTTGCGGAGACTGAGCGCAGGCGCGCAGAGTCAGATCGATTGCACTGAAGGCCTTCTGGTGCTGCCCGGTAAGGTTGAAGCAATAAGCAAGAAGCAGGTTGGATTCTACGTCTACCGGTGAAATGTCGACGGCCTTCAGCAGAACTTCAATGGCTTTGTCGTATTGTTGCAGCTGAATGTGCAGGGTGGCGAGTTTCTGGTAGATTACCGGGTTGCGGGGCGACAATGCCGCCGCATGGGTAAGCAGTTTGACGCTTTCATTGAACTTGCCGGCGATCTGGTATATCTGGCCAAGAATCAGGTAAGCGCCAAGAATTTTCGGGTAGATACTCAGGGCTTTGACCAGGTGCTTCACAGCGTCTTCATATTTGCGGCCATAAAAGTAGATGGTGCCGAGATTGAAGTGGGCTTTGACCAGATTTGGATTGAGTTTTATAGCTTCGAGATAGAGCTTGGCTGCTTCATTGTTCTTTTTCTGCAGGAAGCAGAGGTTGGCATACCCGAGCAGGGCTTTGAGATGCTGTGGATCTTTGAGATAGATCATTTTGAAGATCTTTTCGGCGGCAGTGAAATTTTTAGCGGTGATGAAGCGGTTGGCGTTTTCGATTTCCTCATCATAACTGTTGTCGGGCAGTATCTGACTGGTGAGAACAACAGGCTTAGGCGCGACCTCTTCGTCTTCATGTGCTTGTATCTGTGAGTCATCGCTCGCAGCAGCGGCAGGCACTGCTTTAATCGGTGTCGAAGGAACGACGATCGAAGGAACCGGGGTAGCCACCCCGCCGTCGGCGGCGATTTGTCGGTTGATGGCATCGGGGTTGCCGATCAATTCGGCGAGAAGGTTGTTGATCTGCTTGAGAAGCTCTTCATCGTGGCTGATTTCTTTGCCAATTTCACCGAGAACGAAGGTTGCCGACTGGATCAATCGCTTGTCTTCACTTTTAAACAGTTCGCGAAGGTTGTCGAGAACGTTGTATTCACCCCAGACCCAGAGGGTTCGGATCGCGGTGCTTTTTACCCGGTTATCATCGTGCTGCAGCAGGTCTTTTAATTTGTTGATCAGTTCCGGGGCTGGTTTTCGTGAAATTTTGACCATCGCATCGATGGTGTTTGAAACCACTCTTGGATCTTCGCTGCTGAGGAATGGGCTGATGATTGCAATGACATCGGCTTTGGCCGTCTGCCCGAGACATGATATCAGGGTTGCCTGAACGATAAAGTTTTCTTCGCGCTGCAGCTTTTCCTTGAACATCTGCAATGCTGCTTCTGGCGCACAGCGTGCAATCGCCAGGGCCGCCTCTACTCTGACATCGAAATTCGGGTCATCGAGCATCGGTTTGAGGTGGGGTAGAGCGTCTTTCATTTCGATCTTCCGCAGAGCGTTGGTGGCATTGCGCCTGACATCAGGATCTTCATCTTTCAATGCGCGGCCGAGCTCGCGGATAAATCTGGAATCTTTAATTTCTCCGATGGCATAGGCTGCTGAGGCCCGATACCATTTATCGGTGTGTTCAAGCATCTGGCGCAGGGTTTCTGAAACATCGAAGTCGCCGTATTTCCAGATTGCCTTGGCGACATTCGCTCTGACACGGTTGCTTGGGTCTTCGAGGTACGGTTGCAGAATGCCGACGATGGAACCAG
>CAZPCO010000546.1:0-2555 GCA_964585025.1 uncultured bacterium
GGCAACTTCTGGTATTTTCACCTTCATCACCCAGTGGAACGCCTTTCTGTGGCCGTTGATAACTCTGAACAGCGAGCGATATTACACGCTGACCGTCGGGTTATCGACTCTTCAGGACCAGCAGATGATGGATTTCGGTCTGCTGATGGCCGGCGCAACTCTGGCGGCGGTGCCAATGGTGCTTGTATTCATGTTCTTCTCAAGATATATGCTTGAAGGCATGCGCAAGGGAGCCATTCAATGAGCCGGCTGACGTTCAGCGTCGACTGGGGCGGAACAGAGCTCAAGGGCGCCTGCTGTGGAGCTGCTGGGCTGTTACGCGACTTCCGCTTTCCGTCCGTGAACCTGCGGGTGATCGACGCCGACAGGCTCAGCCACATCTGTCATACTCTCAGCGCTACGGCCGGCGCGCTGGCCGGCGAAAGTCACCTTTGGCTGATAGGTGCAGCCGGAGCTGACGATCTGGCCGCTGCCGAACGTCTTAGAAAGGCATTGATGACCGCAGATGGAACTGCCGAGGGCGTAGAAATCTATTCAGACTATGCCTGCAACCACGCAGCCTGCCTTGGCGGCAGCGACGGCATTCTAAGCATAAATGGCACCGGATCAGTGCTCTACGCCACAAACGAGGCAAAATCTCTCAGAAATGGCGGCTGGGGGTATCTGCTCGATTCAGCTCCCTCTGGCAGTTATTTTGGGCGCTGCGCTACCGAAGGAGTTTTGCGACACCTCGAAGGCGAACCGGGCTATGAAGCCTTTGCCACCTCGTGGCAGGCAAGGTTCAGCGAACCTGACCGACGCCGGATCATCGACGAACTGTACCGCGGCGGCAGCATTCAGCAGCGACTGGGAATCTGTGCCCCGGTTCTGACAGATGCTTTCGAAGCCGGAAATCAAGCGGCAACGGCAATGGTGAACGACTCGATAAAAAAACTGGCTGTCAGTCTGCAGCATCTGATGCGGCAAATGTGTATGTCCAGAGCCAATGCATCGGGCTCAGGAGGCCTTTGGGCCGGCTGGGCTCCTTTTGCCGGACTCGTCGAGAATGCCTGCCGCCAGCATGATCTTTCTATCAAATGGCAACCCCGCGCTTTTCCTCTATATTTTGGGCCTCTGATTCTGCATGCTAAAACCGATTATGCATCTGCAGACCTGCTAAAACTACTGCAAAACGGAGTGAACCGATGAGCGACAACACCCTGAAAACAAAATCTACAAAGCCAGAAAATACCCAGGCACTTACCGAAACCCGCAACCCGCGGACCATTTACATCGACCGCGTCAGCACCCGCGATGCGGTCAAACATTTCGTAACCGAAGACCAGGCAATCTACAAGGCGGTAGAAGCCTGCTCTGAAAAAATCGCTCAGGCGGTCGATCTGATCGTCAATGCTTTCAAGAAAGGCGGGCGCTTGATCTACCTCGGAGCCGGCACTTCCGGAAGGCTCGGAGTACTCGACGCATCAGAATGCCCGCCCACTTTCGGAGTTTCGCCGGATATGGTCGTCGGCATCATTGCCGGCGGCTATCAGGCTCTGAACAACGCTGCGGAGGGGGCTGAAGACAATGTCGCCGCCGGGCGCGCCGATCTGATCGAAATCAACTTCTGCAAGAATGATGTACTGGTCGGCATTACAGCCTCAGGAACCACTCCCTACGTTACCGGCGGCATTGAATATGCACGTTCGATCGGCGCTCACACAGTTCTGCTGACGTGCAACCCATACGGCGATCTTCCCAGAACTGACGTTCTCATCAATCCGGTGGTGGGCCCGGAGGTAATAACCGGTTCAACGCGCCTGAAGAGCGGCACCGCCTGCAAGATGGTATTGAACATGCTTTCAAGCATCAGCATGATAAAAATCGGCAAGGTTTTCGAGAATCTGATGATCGATATGCGCGCGACCAACGCCAAATTGAGGCGCCGAGCGCTGCGCATCGTCATGGAAGGAGGCCAGGTGCCCAATTATCTGGCTGAAGCCAAGCTCCAGGAAGCCGAAGGAGATGTCAAACTGGCGATTCTACTTGCCCGCACCGACCTGACTGTCTCACAGGCAAAGCACAAACTGCAGCAGGCAGAGGGAGTTCTCTACAAAGCCCTCGGAGACATCGACCATGAATAAACCTTTTCTGCTCCTGGTTTTATCAGCCATTTTAAATCTCTGCCCTGTTGCGACAGCGAATAGCGCTGAAGCCCCGATTGTAAAAATAAGAGTCGCCCAATATGAAAAGAGCCTCGAGCTGGCAATGCCAGAAGGTGGCACCTGGCAGGCTGGCCCCAGAACGGGCAAACTAACTGCCGGACGCACTTATACCATTACCGGGCAGATGACTGCCCCGGCGCGTCGGCGCTATCATCTTATGGTTGGTTCCGGATGCGCTGCCGAAGAACAGCAACTGCAGGAAATCGAAAGCAGGTTCACTAAATGGAAAACGCACCGGTTCAGCGCCGGCACTCCTCCCCTGCCCGGTTACCCTGACAACAGGGTCGTTTTCATCGGCGTTGGCATCTTTGCCGGGGAAGAAGAAGCCCGTAAGCTTCAGGATTAACTTGA
>CAZPCO010000547.1:0-2539 GCA_964585025.1 uncultured bacterium
CATTGACACCTTGTCAGATGGTTCTTATAATTAACGACATAATTGTACCGATCCGGAATTCAGTCTCTTCGACAAGAGCGGAGGAATAATATTATGAATCAGAAGATGCTACGACGAATCTCGCTGTTGACGGTCGTCATGTTTGTACTTTCCACTTTCGGTGCCTATGCCCAGTCGTCACAGGTCACCATACCCGTTACTTCGAACCAGCCCGTCGACATTTCAGTTCTCAATAATGTTATTCCCGAACTGAACAGTCTGCAGAGCAACCTGAGAAGCGCGCAGAGCACGCTGAACAGCCTCGAAAGAATTTCAACTCCCATCTATAACAAGATTGCCCCAACCGGCATGGAAACAATGAGTATTGCCGAACGCATCAAGGCAATCCTCGCCAACGCCAAGTCAGTTCTGGGCACAACCCTGAAAACCTCCGGTGAGCAGGCAAAAGCCAGCATCGCCGCCGGTGCTTCTCCGACCACCCTTTCCTATGACCAGCAGCTCGCATACGGCGTCGAGCAGCTCGGTGTTCAGGCAGCCAAAATTGAAAGCAATGGCAAGTATTCCGGCGCTATCGACAAACTCAAAGAAATTCTCGAAACGGTAAAAGCTTCGCTGCAGAAAGTCGTCACTGCAATCAGAGCCAAGATTTTTGCTGTTGGCCAGAAAGTTGGCCTCATCGACAAGAGCAAGTCTTTTGAAGACGGCAAGGTCGTCGATAACAGCAAGGGCGAAAACAAGATGATGCTGAGCGCCTCTGCCGACGTTCAGTATGCTGATACCTTCGCCGGTAAACTTTCAAAAGGCGTTAACGAAGGCACCCAGGCAGCAAAGACTTCTCTGAAAAACAGTTTTTCCTTCTCAAATCTTGCTGTCACTACTGCAGTAGCAGTTGGCACCAATCTGGCAATCGACATGGTTCATGGCAACAAGCCTTCTCTCAAACAGGCGGTCAAATCAGTAGCCACTCTCGAATTTGCCGGTAATGTGGTAGGTTCGGCTCTTGGAGCCGCCGGTGGCCAGTTTACTGCCTCGATCGTCAAGAGCTTTATTCCTGGCCCGGTTGGCGCTCTGGTCGGTTCTGTGATTCCGGTTCTGTTCGCTTCAGCTTCAGGCCAGATGGGTTCAAATCTGATCACTGGCCTCAAAAACGGTGAATTCTCTATTGCCAAAGCCTTTCAGCAGATCGACAAGGCTGACCTGGTAGGTTCATCTATCGGTTCAACGATTGGTATGGCTCTTGGTGCTCCGATTCCGGTCATTGGGCCGATTATCGGTGGTATCGTCGGCGGTTTCCTCGGCAGTAAGGTTGCAAAATGGGTTACCTCGTTCGCCAAAGGCGGCAAGGTTTCATTGTTCGGCAAAGGTTATGACGCTGCCAACACCACCTCGACCAGTTCAGGCAGTTTCGGCAATCTGTCGAGCGGAATCGGTTCTCTGGGCGGTTCCGGCAGAAGTACCGGTCCGGTGGTTGCGGGTGATTCAACCGTTGGCGTCGCCCAGTTCTCGGTAACCGGCGGTGCCTCTGAAAAACTCGCTGAAGTAGAAAAGAAATACTATGACACCTACCTGCAGTACAACCGCATGGTTGAAGCTAACGACCAGGAAGGCGCCAAGAAAGTTTTCGAACAGCTCAAACAGTATTCCGACGAGTATACCACTCTTAAAAAATCGGTTCAGGCCGAAGTTAAGAGCGAATAATCCCAGGGATCAACAGATTTTCGGAAGCAAAGAACGGCCTTTGAAGCCGTTCTTTGCTTTTCAGATGCGGTTCTCTCTTGACTCTGAGGGTGTTGCATAGTAACATGCTCGCGCTCTCGTATTTCATCTTTCGAGGTGCCCGTGGATATTCTTGTTTTGGGTTTCGGTGCCCGCGAACATTCAATCGTTCATGCTCTTTCCAAGTCGCCATCAGTGCATAAAATAATCGCCTGCCCAGGCAACGTCGGCATGGCGGGTATACCAATCTGCAAAAGAGTGCCTTTTAAAGACAATGCGGAACTGGTGAGATTCTGCAAGGATAAAATTGCCCTGGCGGTAGTTGGCTCGGCAAAATTTGTCGAAGAGGGAACTGTTGATGCTCTTGCTCTGGCCGGCATTCCAGTTATTGGCGCTGCTGCCGATGCCGGTAGAATCGAAACCAGCAAGGCGTTTGCCGCTCAGTTCATTGCCCGGCACCACATTCCGGCGCCGTTGACACGCATTGTCGTCAATTCCGCCGAAGCCGATAAGGCCATTGAAGAGAACCCCGAACTGCTGGTGGTAAAATGCGATGGTTTTTCGCACGGCAGTGGCGTAGAAGTCTGTGATTCGCCTGATGAGGCTCATCACGCGGCGCGCAAGTTCCTCAATCTTCACAATCCGCCTCTGATCCTCCAGGAAAAACTGATCGGGATAGAATGTTCCTATACTATTCTTACCGACGGCCAACAGTGGGTTTCTTTCAGTTCCTGCCGTGACTACCGACGGGCCGATGATGGCGAAACCGGGCCGACAACTGGTGGAATGGGCGCTGTCAGCCCTTCACCTGACCTGACGCCTG
>CAZPCO010000548.1:0-2537 GCA_964585025.1 uncultured bacterium
TGCCGCAAATTAGAAAAGATATTTGACCAGTTTCAGAATGCCCTGGCTCCAGGGAACGCGATGCGAGATACCTGATGAACTGGCGAAACTGGCCTTATTTGCCATATACCATTCGTAATTCCTGATCAGAGCCTGACGGTTTGAGTATTTTGGCTTGAAGCCAAGTCTGGCTTCAGCTTTTTCGATCGAGACGAAAGATTCCTGGCAGGCAGTTTCATACACCCATTTATAGAGAGGCGACAACTTTAACTTCTCGAGAAGACGCAGAATTGCGATAGCCGGGCCCGCTGGAAAAGATACAATGCGCTTCTTGAAACCGGCATGATCGAGAACTGCCTGAAAATCGTCGCGAAAGGTACCATATTCTTTCGCTCCGACGTTGAAAGTATCGTTGACCACTTTTTCATCGCCAGTCAGGCATGTGTAGATGACGTCACAAAGATCTTCAACATCAAGATACTGGTAGAGATTCCGACCCTTACCAAGGATCGGAAATCCATGTCCTTCGCTGGCCCACTCATACAGCATCGCAAAAACGCCTAATCTTTCAGGGCCGACAAATGACTTCGGTCGGATAACCGGAACGCACATTCCCCGATCACGATACGAAAAACAGACCTTCTCGGCTTCGATTTTCGCTTCGCCATACGGACCAACACCAATCAAGCGATCATCCTCGTATAGAGGGTGATGATCTGGAACCCCATAAACCGCGGTGGAAGAGATATGCACCAGCCGTTTGATTCCGGCTTTTTCAGTCTGTTCCATGACGGTCCGGGTGCCTTCGATGTCGGTAGAATAAATATCTTCAGGGGTGTAGAGCGGCAAAGCGGCCGCACAATGCACAACGGCATCGCAGCCTGCCAGAGCCCGGGCAACATCTTCGGCCCGACGAATATCACCTTTAACCACCGTGATTTTATCGCGTTCAGGATAGTCAAAATCGGCGATATCAAGAGAGACAACCCCGGCACCATGTGCCAGCAGGTGACGCACCAGATTTATTCCAAGAAAGCCGGCTCCGCCGGTGATCATGACTTTCATAGCTACCTCGACTGAATTAATCTTCGCTGATGATAACAATTCAACCTGCAAATAGCAACAGCCGCCTTCCTGCAACATTGCAGAGCCAACTCTCTTAAGACCTGAAACACCCGATAGACGGGACCATGGCTTTCTGCAATAAGAAAGCCTGCAGCCTGGTTCAGCCTGAAGATTATTATTGGCTATATCGAACCTTTCCCGAAGATATCTGGTTCATTTTCAACTGCACAAGTCGAGGCACCGATGAAAATGAAAAATTTCCTGGAAAAGTCAGGCGTTCCTGGCTTATACTCAAGCCGAATAATTCATTGATTTATGAGGAGAGATCCGGAATGAGCTATCTGACCCAGGAGCAGCTTCTGGCAATGGGGTTCAAAAAACTGGGAAAAGGCGTCAGGATCAGCGACAAAGCCAGCATCTACGATTGCAGTGCCATCGAGATCGGAGATAATTCACGCATTGACGATTTTTGTGTCATTTCAGGAAATATCAGCATCGGTGCCTACTGCCACATTACCCCGCAATGTCTGATTGCAGGCGGAAAGCCTGGCATCAAAATGGCTGATTTCGTCACTCTTGCCTACGGGGTAAGGGTTTTTTCGCAATCTGACGACTACAGCGGTGCAACCATGACCAATTCGCTCATTCCCAAAAAGTTTAAAAATGAGTACTTTGCTGAAGTTGTGCTGGAAAAACATGTCATAATCGGTGCCGGCGCGACAATATTCCCGGGCGTGATAGTCAAAGAAGGTTGCTCGATTGGTGCCATGGCGCTGGTCAACAAATCAACCGAACCATGGGGCATTTACTGCGGCTTACCGGCACGACGAATCAAAGAACGCAAGCGCGACCTTCTCATTCTCGAAAAACAATTTCTTGCTGAAAAGATGGTGGCAGAATGATACCGTTCAACAGACCACCACGCACTGGAAATGAAGACAAATACGTTATTGAAGCCATGAACAGCGGCAAGATTTCGGGTGATGGTGTTTTTTCTCGAAAATGCCAGCAGTGGTTTGACAAAGAGCTTACCTGCCCGAAAACGCTTCTGACTCCATCATGCACCCATGCCCTCGAAATGGCGGCCATGCTTATAAATATCCGCGAAGGCGATGAAGTGATCATGCCTTCTTATACCTTCGTCAGCACTGCCAATGCTTTTGCGCTGCGTGGCGCCAGAATCGTTTTCGTCGATATCCGCCCGGATACAATGAATATCGATGAAACAAAAATAGCAGCGGCGATCACCCAGAAAACCAGGGCTATCGTTCCTGTTCATTATGCCGGGGTTGGTTGCGAAATGGACGCAATAATGGCTCTTGCAGAAAAACACGGCCTCTACGTGGTTGAAGATGCGGCTCAGGGGATGTTCAGCAGTTTTCACGGCAAGCCTCTCGGCACGATAGGTCACCTGGCCGCCTACAGCTTTCATGAGACGAAAAACCTTACCAGCGCCGGCGAAGGCGGCCTGCTGATCATCAACGACCAGAAAT
>CAZPCO010000549.1:0-2529 GCA_964585025.1 uncultured bacterium
ATCTCGTTTTTCAACAAGACCCGCTTGGCGTCATAATTAAAGTCTTTCGATCTTGTTCTCAATGAGCTTCAGGCTACTTGTTTGTTTCGCCTGCCCTGCCGTGGCAGGAAGTTCATCTTATCAAATTCGGTTTAATGTGTCAACAATATTTTAAAAAATATTTTTACTAAATCTGAATCCCGCTTCGGGATTCAAGATTCAATTATCACGGGAAAATCTGATAACTTTACCATTGCGAAAAGCGACAATCTGGGCAAGAATTTCGACTGCAATTTCTTCTGGAGTGGTACTCCCCAGATTGATGCCTATTGGAGCAAAAAGATTTTCAACCCTTTTAGCATCGAGACCGGAAGCTATAAAAGCCTGCTTCATCTCGAGCATCTTTTTGGCCGAACTGACCAGACCCACATAGGCGGCCTCCTTATGCAATACCTTTTCAAGAACTTCCCGGTCTTTCAGATGCCCCGGGGTTACCACGACAACGTGGCAGCGTCGGTCAAGCCTTGCCATTTCAACCGCCTCGGCATATGGGCTGCAGATGGTTTCAATTTCTGGCGCAAATAAAGCCTGGTTGGCAAATTCCTGACGTTCATCGACCAGGGAAACCTGAAACCTCGCCAGAGATGCCATTCGAGCTAGAGTTCTGCCAATATGTCCGGCACCAAAAATTACCATACGGGGCTCATGCGCCTGAAGCTCGATATAAATCTTCACTTCGCCCCCACAAACGGGGTCGCTGCCTTCGAGAGGGTTTGCCAGATTGAAAGTAATGATCCGGGCGGTGCCGTTCTTGAAAAGATCGACAGCGGCAACTCGCACTCTTTCTTCGTTTACGCCGCCACCTATCGTTCCAACCGTGGTGCCGTCACGATTGACTATCATCTTCTGACCGACGGTTCCGGGGCTGCTGCCTGTCGTTTCGATCACTGTACACAGCACAAAAGGCTGGTCCTTGTTGAATGCTTCTTTCAATTCCTGAAAAAATTCGGTTGCCATATTTTCCTCTGCTGATAAATTCAGTTCTATTATCAGGAGGAATGCTTTTTTTTTCAACCATTTATTGAGCCTGGAATTGAATATTCGCTTCAGAGTTTTGACCAAAACCCGGTCTAACGTCATACGGCAACAAAACCAATCGCCTCCTGGCTGAATAAAGTGAAATACAACTCGAGCTGAATATGTACCTAATAATTGCCAGATTTTTCAAAACCGAAGGAATTACCAGCTTCAAATTGAAATAGGACAAAATTTCTCATCCCCGGACCGATTTCCGGGGATTTTTATTTTTTCGGGTTAAAGTTTGGCAGCCGGGCGCCGATAATTTTCCTGTAATAAAGAAAAATGAACCGGAGGCAACATGAGCGCCCTAGCCCTATTGAACAATATTACGACCGAAGCCGATCACCTGATAACCCCTCAGGGTCTGGTGCCCAAACATTGCAATGAATTCTGGACCGCCAAACAGCGCCAGATGCACTCACTGCACTATGCAAATTCCTACAGGGCCTCATTCAAACCTGAACTTCCGGAATTTTTCATTGCCAGGCACACCAGGCCCGGCGACACGGTTGGCGACCCATTCGGCGGGCGCGGCACAACCGTTCTTCAGGCAGCTCTCATGAATCGAACAGGGTTCAGCAACGACGTAAACCCACTATCAGAGCGTCTTGCCTGGCCCAAGCTCAACCCGGTAAGTATTGAAGAAATAAGCAGACGGCTTGAAGAAATCGATCTAAGCACCCCATTGAATTTGAACAACGAAGAAGACATGTCGATGTTCTACCACGCCGATACCTATCGTGAGATTCTGAACCTCCGCAATTACCTGCGCAACAACCGGGACAGTGTCGACCGCTTTATCGAAATGACGGCACTTTCACGACTGCATGGACACTCAAACGGTTTTTTCTCGGCATATTCGTTCCCGCAGATTTCGATTCCCAAAGTCAACCAGGCCAAGATCAACCTGACTCGTGGCGTTGAACCCGACTACCGCGAAATCAAGTCGCGCATATTGAAAAAGGCAAAAACGACTTTGAAGAGCGGCGGACTCAAAGACCTGCAGCGTCTGGCCAAATCACATCGCCTGACAACAGGTGACTCGCGCGATCTCAAAGACTGGCCGACCGGCAGTGTCAACCTGGTAGTCACATCGCCCCCGTTCCTCAATCAGGTGGACTACGTTCAGGATACCTGGATCGAGTCATGGTTCTGCGGTATCGCCCGCGAAGATATCGAAGGGCGCATCGTGCAAACGCCCGATCTGGAAAAATGGACCGATTTCATTTCTGCCACTCTTTCTGAACTGCATCGAGTTCTTGCAGACGGCGGTCTGGTGGCAATGGAAGTCGGGGAAGTCCGCTATCAGGGCGCCATTCTCAACCTCGATGAGATCCTGGTCAATCTGACCTGTTCACGCGCATACAACATGCATCAATTCAAGGTAAAAGAAATATACGTTCAGAGTCAGCAGTTCACCAAGCTTGCGAACTGCTTCAAGGTAGTGAACAACAAGCTTGGCACCAACAC
>CAZPCO010000550.1:0-2529 GCA_964585025.1 uncultured bacterium
ATGGTTCTGCTGGCCTTTTCATCCATCTGCGGAAGCTCGAGCCATTCAAAATAATCGATTCCGCAGGGTTTATAAAAATCGAGTATTTCGAGACTGTTTTCTTCAGCATTGAAAACCCCTGTGCCCATACCTTCAGCGGGAACAATTGCTGCGGCTAAAGGCCTGGTGTCGCCTTCGTAAATTTTCAGCGGACCCGGCGGGTCGATCTCGACTTCTATCAGTCGAGAGTCCAGTGGTAAAATTGAAAACTCCTGAAGTGAAGCAAACTTGATTGGAGCCTTACCAGGAGTCACCATAAATTCAGGTTGCAAGGCAAGAGGTACATCTGTAACAGCAGCCAACGCTCTAAAACCGAAATCGACAAGAGCAAAATCAGTGTTCCCTGCAGGGTCGGCAATTTTGAAATAAGGATTCTGCAAAATAACAGGTTCCATTTGAGGATCGTGTTCTGATTTGAGCAAAACCCATGGTTTTTCGATATCCGCAAGGCTATGATATATTTTCGTTTCGCCGTTTATTTGCAGGCTCAGGTGTTTGAGCGGCATTGTAACCTGAGTTCCTGAGAGCAGGCCCATGTTTGGGTATTTCAAGAATTCACAGCCCGCATGAACCTTGAACAATGCATTGAGTGATGATTTTTCGTCTTTGAAACTTTGCGTATAGATTTCATCATCGAAAGAATAAACAAGCTTCGCACTCTGGGTAATCTCTATATAGCCGGGACTTGAAAATATAATTTCGCTAGCGGTCGCGATGTTGTCTTTCAGTGTAACCGACCCGCTGGAAACAACTATTTCAGCGCGGAAATCATCTACTGTGAGAAATCCTCTGCCGTTTTCCTTGATAAAGATTTTTGAACCGGTTTCCAGTACCGCATTAACTCCAATAACCTGCAGCTCCCGCTTAAAAGCCAAAACCCCTTCGTTCTCTCTGGTGAAAATGTAATTCCGCGGGTTCCAGAAGCTGAACTTTGGAATAAGTGGCCAGACAGTGTGATCTGCTTGATAATGAACCGAAATGGTTTCGCTTTCTTCTTCCGGATCAGGCTCTTCTACCTTGATTCTGAAAAATACTTTTGCCGCATCTGAACCCAGGGTCTCTTCATAAGCGGTTCCATTTTGCCATGTGTCAGCCAGGCCATCCAAAGAATAATCTGATTCAAGTATTCGCCCTTCGCCGGAATATTTGTAGAAAAAGCGCAAAAGATTGCCAGGAAAGGCATTGCCGGTTTTGGGAAATATCTTAAAGTCAGCATCAGGTCTTTCGCTTCTCAGTAACCTGCCAAGATACCGCAAGTTTCTTACCTTGATGGTACCCTGGCCGGTGGCAACAATGTATTCTTCATGTTTCCGGCCATGGCCGTCTTCGTAAATCAGAACTCTTACATTTTGATAATGGCCTGCAGTGCCGATAAGCTGTGAAACTGGCACCGAAATTTCACCGAGCAGTCTGGCATCTTCCGGAACAGGTTCAGGATTGAAGGACTCAACACCGACAGTGAAAAACCATTTTTTTTCAGCTGTTTCACCATTTTCGTTGACGATGCTGATCTGGGCGCTGTGAGTGCCAATTGCCAGGAGACTTTCAGGAAGTGCCGCAGTTCTGTGCCGCAGGCCGAAACGGTTTGCATTCTGCGTCTGCGATATGCTGCTGGAATCAACAATCAGACCATCGACAACAAGTGATATTTTTGCCAGCCGGGTCTGTGAAAAAACCTCGATATTGAAATCAGGAAACAGGCAGCCAGCCTCGCCCTGAGGGCTGAAGTCGATGATGGCAAGCGTCGTGTCTGCAATATAATGCATTGGTACAATCAGCTTTTGCCCGTTAAAATCTATCTTCTGCCTGGAAACAATTTTTTGACATAATTCATTCTTTGAAAACGCAACCAGTTTGGATGAGGACAACCGATCGAAAATAAGTTTTTCAAAAGCATTCGCTTCGTTTGCTGAAAGATAGCCTTCGCCATGCAGAGCGCGGAATTTTAGAAGGCTGGCAGCAGCAAGAGCGGTCGGGAGTTGATACTCGTGAACCAGACTGGCAACGTTGGTATAATCGGCTGTTTTTCCGGTCAGAAGTTCAACGAGCGGTGTCTGCAAAGAAGACTCCTGGGAAATCGCGGGTTGAAAAACAAGCAGGCAAAACAACAGCATAAGGGTCTGGAAAACAATATAAATTCGAAGGTTGGATATTTTCATTCCCGTGTCCTCTCTCAAACTCTAAAAGATAATACCATCCAGATGCGGCTTTTGACAAATCAGCTTGTTTTATCAGGGAATGTGCAGGCAGGCAGGCTGGCGGGAAAGTTTATTTGTAGCATTGACGCATTTTAGGTTCTAAGAGAATGAAGATTTGTGTTTGCTTTGAATTTTTTAGCCTTAATGCCGGATCGGGGCAGTCTGATACTGGTTGCAAAACCCTGCTGCCGGGAATACAATGCGTTAAGCTCATGAAAAGGCGGTCGGGGAGTTATGCTGAGGTTGCGTGCCGGTTTTCTGGCGTTTTTTCTTGTTCTTGTCGGGGTTTTGT
>CAZPCO010000551.1:0-2519 GCA_964585025.1 uncultured bacterium
GCTGTCTGATTTGTATTTTTTAAAGACCTGCATCAATTCTTCTTTTGGCATCGTGACTCCGGGTATGTCTTGAAGGTGACGAGATTATAGCAGAATTTTTTTATTGTCGTAGCCTCTTGCGCAATTTTTTTTATCTGCTAAAATATAACAATAATTTTTGCAAGGAGCTGACCATGCTGAAAAGATTGTTTTCAATCGTTCTGATGCTGGCGATGATTTCATCACTGACCGCAGCCTATGCTGAAACCGATGAGCGTCCGGTAATCAAAGATCTCTCGAAAGCCTACGAAATATGGAAAACTCAGGGCATCAAATTTGTCGTCAGAGATGAAAATGGCAAATTCGTAACCTGGAACATCGGAAAACTTGAATCCTGGGGAACCAAATCAAAATGGGTTGTCAGAGATCCTAAGGGTCGCCTGCTTACACATGCGAACGGCACCGTCGAAAACTGGAAAAACGGTATGGTTCGCCTGGTTATCCGTGACTCAAAGGGCAGAATTCTCACCCATGTTGGCATCGATCTTACCGACAAGAGCAGTTTCGCCTCTACCGTAGTGGGTCTGCGGCGCCTTAAAAACGATGCTTTCCTGGCTTTTGTTCAGGATACCCTTTCAGATATTCTTCTGAAGGAACTTAAAGAAAACGAACTTACCAAAGCCCGGGTTCTGGTTACTTATCTGAACAGATACAAGAGCGAAAAGGGTGCTGAAAATTTCAAACCGGTTCTGAGAAAAATCATTCCGGTTCTACATTTCATGTCAACTGAAAAGCCCGATACCAAAACCAAAGCTCTGGTAGATGACGCCCGCAAACTTCTTGCTGAGCTTTAATTCAACTCGAATAGAAAAGCACCTCTTAAGGAGGTGCTTTTTTTTTGTGCAAATAACTTTTATACTAACAAAATCTGCGCTTTCAATCGAAGATATCCTATAATCAAGATAGTTCACACCCATGCCCGGAGATTCTGGCAAAATAATGTATAACGACAGCCTCAGACAACCTGCATCAGGCGACAGACATGGATATGCTCGGATCACCGCAATTGCCATGGTTGCCGCTACAGTCATAGTATTTTTACTTTTCTATATCTACCGGGTTCAAGTAAAATTCTATGCCAAGGAAGCGGTCGAAACTTTCGGCTATCCGGCTCTTTTTCTGCTGTGTCTTGCTGCCGATGCGATCATTCAACCAATTCCACCGGATGTGTGGGTTTTTGGAACTGCTTTTGGCGGTGCCGATGTTTTTAAAACAGCATTGGTTGCCGGCCTATCAAGTTCTCTGGGAGGAGTTGCAGGTTTCTACATGGGGAAATTTTTCGGCCCCTGGCGTTTCAGAAGAATTTTTGGTTCAAAACTGCTGCGAGGCGGTCGAAACCTCTTCAGAGACCATGGGGCTCTGGCAATCTTTGTCGCTGGTGTCACTCCGATACCATATTCTGCGACCTGCTGGGTCGGGGGCATTTACAATATGGCCCTGTATAAGGTTTTTCTGGCCAGCATTATCAGCCGAAGCCTTCGCTACCTGGGTGTCGCCTGGTTTGCTAATTTTTTCTAATCATTCACATGAAAAGAAGCGTAACAACCCTCGGTGATTATTGCTTTTATATCTTCACTCTGATTTCATTGTCAGCAATTTTATTGGTCTTTCTGACCCCGGCCAGGCAGTTTCTCTACGACCAGTTTCTTCGCATGCTCGATGTGAAAGGCCAGAAACGTGCTCTGGCAGAATTCGGCCGTAAACTGGAAGCTGCAGGGATCAGTCGTGAGCTTTTCAACCCGATGATACTTATCCGTAAACGCAGTCGTGAAATGCTGGTTCTTTCAGACGATACAGTTGTTGCAACTTACCCGATCGGTCTGGGTCGTGCTACAATCGGCATCAAACTGAATGCCAGTGACCAGAAAACTCCGGAGGGCCAGTATTTCATCTGCAAAAAAGACGACCAAAACCGGTTTTATCTATTTCTCCAGATCAATTATCCGTCACCGGATGACGCAAAGCGCGGCGCAGTACAGCAAATTATCAAACCCGGTGAAGAAGCTCGAATTGAGCAGGCCTGGCAGACCAATTCCTGCCCCCCGACAGACACAGCCCTTGGCGGCCCCCTCGGAATTCATGGTTTTGGAGCCGAGTCGAGCTGGACCAATGATGGGAGCATCTCAATGCATAACATACATATTGAAGAATTGTTTTGGAACATCGCTACCGGAACTTCAGTAGCCATTCTGCCTTGAGCGCTTAACCCATCTTCAGGTCGACAAGAACCGCGCCCCAGTGGCCGGCATCATGCCCTGCTGGTTTCCAGGAATCGACAAATGGGAGTCGTTTTAAGGTAGCTTCGACAGTTCGACGAAGATTTCCGATACCTTTTCCATGAATGATTCTTACATGAAGAATATTACGGCTTTGGCATGTTTCCAGATAGTCCTGGACGACCGCTGCAACCTCACATGGCTGAAAAGTATGCAGATCGAGAACGCCGGTGCTGCGTTGCCCGTACTGCGACTGGACGGCGC
>CAZPCO010000552.1:0-2518 GCA_964585025.1 uncultured bacterium
TGCGCCTGGCGTATAAGTGCCACCAGAGAAAACGCCGTCGAAACTGGTGCCGCTGTTTGAGCCGCCTGTGTAAATTTTATAAGTGTTTCCTCTAACCAGGCTGCTGCTGCAGAATACCAGAGACGATGAATCCTGGGCCGGAAAAAATGACAGAACGGTTGTTCCATCTGAGTTCTGGATCGTGATCAGTTTTCCTTTGGCGATTGTCGTTGAAAAATTGATACGCAAAGATGGTTCACCTGATTACCGCAAAAAAAGAGAGCCTGGTTTGCAATAAACCAGGCCTTTACCGTTTTGATTTTAGAGCTGCGATACACAGCTCATTCACTCTAACTCACTCGGATGCAAGGGCAAAATCGAAGTTCCAGAGACGGTTTATGTTGTCGAACGATAAAACGCCGAGATTTCGCGGAAACAGCACCAGAAGGCCGTCACCGTGCAGAGCGATGCGGGCGTGCGAGGTTTCGATGAATCTGAAAGCCCGCTTCGCTCCAAGAAAACCCACACCCGAAGCGCTGGCGTAAAACAGACCAAAACCTTTCTGATAGGCCAGCTCCCTGACTTCTTCATCAGGCTGGGCCGGAACGGCAGTCAGTTTGTTGTCTTCGATCGTCAGCATCAAAACAAGTTTGCCAAGAGCAATGAACGCTGTGGTCTCGTCGCCGGCTACCGCAGTGACAGCTTCACCGGTTTCAAAAATTTTCCGGAAGTTTCTGATTTCCATGCGCCCGCCTGGCGCAGCCGCTTCGGGTTTGAGTTGATAAACCATTGTCTTCTTTGCCGTCGCGTCTTCTGAGACCAGATACACGCAGTTGCCGGCGGCGCGATATACACGGCTGTAATAAGCCGGCAGATCGCAAATCGGCTGATAAGGCATGATCGGGTGCCCCCGGCCATCGAATTCCTCTTTGTTAGATGAGCCGATAAAACCAAGGGTTCTGACTGTAGAAAACAGCATCAGTCCATTGTCTAGATGCACAAATCGCTGAAATGGCTCTGAAAGAACCGCCGAAATCTGTTTGACCGGATTGAGAAGCTGACGATTTTCGATACCGATCCATGGATTTCCCTGAGCATCAACAGAGAAGCGGATCTCATTGAGAGTGTGCTTTGGCAAAGGCTTCTCAAGCGTGGTCGGCGGCACGACCCAGTGCCAGGAGATGCCACTGCCGGCCGGCAGAACCAGGGTAGATTCAGACATCGGGTCGAATTTCTGGGCTGCTTCGGCAGAACTGGAAACAACCATTGCCAAAAGACAGAAAACAGCCATCATAACAGAAAGATTCGCTTTAAAACCTTTAAAAAGAACCTTATCAAGGGATTCCGCGCCAAACATGTTACTTTCCATCGTGGCCTCCAACGAACTCGAGAACCGTTTTCTGACCGGTAGTCATTTCGCTTTTCACTTTTTCCCAGAAATCCCTGGTGTTGAAGTCATTGCCGGTAGCGCCCATCGCTTTCACCATGAAGTTATCAAGTGCGGCGAATGCGGTCGAGGCATACATACGGCCGCCTTCAACCGCCATTGAAGCCTGTGGTGACGATAATTTGCCTACGAGAAAATCGAGGGCTTCCTTGCCGGCTGCTGGAACGTCTCCCTGTCTGATAGCAGCTGTCACTTTGGCCGCTCCCAGATAATTATCAAACGATTCCTGGCCACCTTCGACAATGTTTTCGGCAAGCTCTCCAGAAGCCTGCTCGGCAAGCTGCTGAAATTTTTCGCCATTGAATTTTTTGATCAGATCGACATTCGGAGAATTTTCACCCGTCAGCTTTGCCCTGATGTCTTTGAGTTGATCTGCCAGCTGCCCGGCCACCTCTGGCCCCGAAAAATCGATACTCGGAATACTGAGTTTGATACGACTGCGCTCGACAGCGGTCAATGATTCATTCTGGACAGCTTTTCCCCAGAGAGCACGGCATACATCATGAAGCTGACGAAGCAGCTCCTGCTCCTGCACGGTCAAGCTGCCTTTTTTCAGCAGAGTTGCCATTCTGAACTGGTTCTCGGATAAAGCCTTTGCCTCGCTGCCGACCGGAACATCTGCCGTCGGGGGTTTCAGGCTTGGCGGCAGCCCCCTGGGCTGGGGAGCCGGGGCTGCAAACACACTCTGCTGCCCGGCTGATTCTGCCTTTTTGCGCTCCTTTTCCTGCTGGCGTCGGTATTCCCGATCTTTTCGGGCATCTCGACGTTTCCGGGCAGCATCTTCACGTCTTTTCTGGCGCTCGGCCCGTTGCTGACGTCGCTTTTCACGCTGCTGTTCTTCATAAGCCGGATCTACTGGCTTGAACAGGTTCCAGAAACTGCTGCCGCCGGAATTACTATTGTCAGAAGAATATCCGGAATCTGAAGAACTGCTTCCGGCGCTGTAACTCGAAGAACTGTCGTAACCAGAGGAATCGGAAGAACCTGAGTTGCTGTAGCTCGACGAATTATCGTAACCGGAATTGTCATAACCAGAATTACTCGATGAGCTTGAATCATCATAACTCGAGCTACTGCTGGAACCGTCATCGA
>CAZPCO010000553.1:0-2509 GCA_964585025.1 uncultured bacterium
GAAATTCTCAACGAAGTCGACAAACTCGTCAGACCAGACTGAAAGGAGCCAGGAAAAAATGATGAAAAAAGTATTTGCCCGCCCGGCAAGTTTGAGTAAAACCCCGACCCACTATTGCCCAGGCTGTGACCACGGTGTTATACACCGCCTGGTTGCTGAAGCTATAGATGAACTCGAAGTTGGCGATCGCACCATTGGGGTTGCCCCCGTTGGCTGCTCGGTTTTCGCCTACGACTATTTCAATTTTGATTTCAACCAGGCCGCGCATGGTCGCGCTCCTGCCGTTGCAACCGGTATCAAGCGCACCCGCCCCGACTCGATCGTATTCACCTATCAGGGGGATGGCGACCTGGCCGCAATCGGCACTGCTGAGATCATTCATGCCGCCAACCGCGGTGAGAATATCACGGTTATTTTTGTTAACAATGCCATTTACGGGATGACCGGCGGCCAGATGGCTCCGACCTCTCTGATCGGCATGAAAACACAGACTTCACCATACGGGCGCGATGCCGCAACTGCCGGCCACCCGATCCGCATGAGCGAAATAATCGCCACTCTGCAAAGCCCGGTATATGTTACCCGCGTCACCGTTAACAACGTTGCCAACCTGATGAAGGCCAAAAAGGCAATTTATAATGCCTTCAAACTCCAGAAGGAAAAGAAGGGCTTCTCGTTCGTGGAAGTGGTTTCGATCTGCCCGACCAACTGGGGCAAGAAACCCGCCGATGCTCACAAATGGCTGACCGAAAACATGCTGCCGGTTTTTCCGCTGGGTACTTTCAAAGACACCCTTGGCGTTGAAAAGACCGCATAACAGGAGGCATAAATATGTCGTCAAAAGTTGAAAGAATCATTCTGGCGGGGTTCGGCGGCCAGGGCATTCTCTTTCTCGGTAAAGTGTTGGCAGAAACCGGCATGCATGCCGGCAAACATGTTTCCTGGATTCCGTCATACGGCCCTGAAATGCGCGGCGGCACCGCTAACTGCTCGGTCATCCTTTCTGAAAACGAGATTGCATCGCCGATGGTAACCGTGCCTGATACGGTCATTGCCATGAACCGGCCCTCAGTGACCAAATTCAACCAGAAAATCAAGGCCGGCGGTATGCTGATGTATAATTCATCTCTTATCGAGCGCCAGGAATTCCGCGATGATATCCGTCTCGTCGAAATTCCCGCCAACGAAATTGCTGAAGAACTCGGCAACCCCAAGGTTGCCAACCTGATCATGGCCGGTGCCTATGCCAAGTTCAGCAAGCTCATCACCTTCGATGATCTGGTAGCCTGCCTGCCGACACTCGTTAAGGGTGCCAAGAAAGAAATGCTCGAAATCAACCTGGCAGCCTTCAAAAAGGGCTTTGACTATGTTGAAGAAAAGAAATACATGTTCGGTCGTTACGTTTACTCAGTGTTCAAAGGCATCTGATAGATGCTGGCCCGCTGCCCATGGCCTGCCCTGACGCAGCGGATAAGAATATTTCTGCAGAGGGGGCGCATGATTGCGCTCCCTCTCTGTTAGACCCGGAGGTCTGGATTGACAAGCAAGTTTCCCGAAAGTATCAAAATTATCGTCGAGGCCCTCAAGGACAAAAAGGTTGAAGATCTTGCCGTTCTCGACGTTACCGGCCTGGTTCCGTATACCGATTACTTCATCATCGGCACCGGCAACAATGCCCCTCATGTTCAGACCCTCGCTGATACTGTGGCCAAACTGGTTAAGGTGCCGAATGTCGGTGGGGTAAGACTCGAAGCTGATCAAACTTCCACCTGGGTGCTGATCGATGGCGGCGACTTCGTTCTGCATATTTTTCAGCCGAAGGCAAGAAAGTTCTACAATCTCGAAGATCTCTGGGAAGACGCGCCCAGAGTTGAGGTCTGAGCCAATGGTGCCGCATGCCAGAGTCATAGAGGTGGCTCTTTCTGGCCACCTCTGCGAAGATAATCGTCATCGACTCGAACGTGTATTACGTCTGCGGGAAGGTGATGCTTTTGTCATCACCGATGGTTGTGGTCATGAGGCCAATGCCACCCTCGGACGTTCCGGCAGCTACAGCGCTGAAACCTGGCAGACTCCCGGGCGTGAGCCTGAACTGGCAGTAACTCTATTTGCAGCCGTTTCAAAGGGTGAACGTCTTGAATGGCTTATAGAAAAGGCTGTTGAAATGGGTGTCAGACGTATCGTTCCTGTCATGGCCGAGCGTTGTATCGTCAGGGAACCGGGAGACGGCAAGGTTGAGCGCTGGCGCAAGATCGCGGCTACGGCAATGATTCAGTGCGGTGGTTGCGTGTTGCCGGAGATCGCCGATCCGGTGAAGCTTTCGAATCTTGTTGCTCCACCGGCTGATGTTCTGGCGATTCTGCTGCACGAAGAGTCCCTTTCTGTTTCATGGCATGAATTGCCACAGACTGACGCCAGCGCTCAAGTATGGCTCGCCTCAGGCCCCGAAGGGGGATTTTCCGACAGCGAGGTCGACTTTTTCATCAACAGTGGCTGGAAACCTGTCTGG
>CAZPCO010000554.1:0-2501 GCA_964585025.1 uncultured bacterium
AATTAAATAATGAAGAAATTGATTAGCATGGCTCTCCTTTTGCTTATGTCATATAGGGTTCGGTGTTCAGCCACAGGTCGACGATCTGCTTCATGTAGCCGGTGCCGATAACCATGCTGCCAATGGTAAGAACGTTGGCGTGATTGTGTTCGCGGCTGTTGCGGGCAGTGTAAAGATCGTTGCAGCATGCCGCTCTGACGCCGGGGACCTTGTTGGCGGCCATGCACGAGCCTATGCCTGCTCCATCGACGATGATGCCAAGGGTGTGCGGGTTCTGCGAGACCGACCAGGCAACGAGAAAGGCGATGTCGGGGTAGTCGACGGCTCCTTCAGAATGGGTGCCAACGTCTTCGACGACGTAATTTTTGCTTTGCAGATGCTTTTTCAGCTCTTCTTTGAGTGGAAACCCGCCGTGATCGGAACCAATTACTACTTTTGGCATCAGATGAACTCCTGAAACAGTTCTGGGCGCGGTCTGGGGATGACCACCGAATTGACCACCAGGCCCTTTTCTTCGAGCGACTTGAGACCGGCAGAAACTGCGGCTTCAACGGCGGCGACATCACCGGTAACGGTGTAAAATGCCTTGCCACCAATAGCCATGGCGATTCTGACTTCGCAGAGGGTGACGTCTGCAGCTTTAACAGAAGCGTCTGCCGCCAGAATGGTCGAGACGATGTCGAAAGTTTCGATGACGCCGAGGGCGCCAGTGCGGTCGACCTGATTGGTAGCGGTCATTGCCGGGTAAATCTGCTCGTGCAGATTTGGAATCACCAGATCGTTGACCAGGTAACCCTGACCGGCCTGGATTCCGGCGGCCACGCTGGCTTCGACGGCAGCGACATCGCCCCATACGAGGCAGATGAACTTGCCCGGGCAGACGGTGCGAGACAGCAGCAGTTCGACGGCAGCGGTTTTCAGCATGGTATCGGTGACCAGGTAACCGATAGAAATGCTGGAAAGCTCTATAAGGCCAATGGCATTGCGGCTTATGTTCATGGTTATTTCCTTACTCTCTGGCGATAACGATGGCCCGATCGTTAACAGAAACAATTTTGCCACTGATCGAAGCATGCAATGCGGCTCCGAGTTTGCCCTCGGGCACGGAACCGATCAACTGGCCGGCTTTGACACTGTCGCCGGTTTTAACAATTGGGGCAACTGGCGCGCCAATACTCATTTTCAGTGGCAGAGTGACTTTTTCAAAGCGCTGAGTTACTTCAGTCAGCGGAGCCTTATGGTTAAAATCAAGAAGGGCAAGCTTTTTGAGCAGGCGTTCGATGCTGACGCGGCGAGCCTGCCGCATTGGGTGAACCTGCGGCGTTCCTTTTATGTCCGCCAGTTTGACACCCCGCCCGAGGTGAAATTTTTTGGCAATGCCGCACATTTCGCGGGGTGGCAGGTCTTCGGGGCAGGAAAATAATGAACATAAACCGCATTCGCTGCAGAAAATCGCGTCGATTGCGTAATCGCTTTCGGCATAAGGAGCCAGTTGGGCGGTGCGCATGGCTTTGTGCGGCCGGATCGGGTAACCCAGCAGGGCCCTTGGGCATAATTCTGAACAGTCTGTGCACTGATCGCAGGCAGATCTGGCGATGCGCGAATTTTTGCGGTCACCGGCACTCATCTTGCGTATCAGCACATGATTTTCGGGCAGGGCAATGAGGCCACCGCAGGTTTTGCTGACGATATCGGTGTCTGGGTTGGCGATCAGTTTGCCCATCATTGGCCCGCCATCAATGATTCGAAGCCCTTCGGTACTTTTGAGGCCGGCGAGGGCAAGTGCCTCACGCACGGTTATGCCGATCGGCAACTCGACGGTGCAAGGGTGGGGAACCTGGCCGGTGATGGTGAGAAACTTGCTGACCACCGGGCGGTTGCGCCCAATATTCAGGAGGGTTTCAACGTTCATGACCACGCAGCCGATATTCAGCGGAATGCCACCGTGCGGAATCAGCTTTCCGGTTGCTTCGTAAACAAGCTCGTATTCATCGCCGGCCGGGTAAAAATCGCCGAGCGGCAGCATTCTGATACGCTTGTCAGGAATGGCCTTTTCGAGATAAGCGAGCAGTTCGTGGTATTTCTTCTTGAGGCCGATATAACCGGTCTTTGCGCCGGTCAGGTCAATGGCGGCGATCAGGCCTTTGAAAAAATCGGCAGTGCAATGTTTGAGAATTTCTTTGTCTTTGTGCAGCAGCGGTTCGCATTCAGCCGCGTTGACGATCAGGGCATCGACATTGCGGGCAGCGAGTTTAACCTGAGTTGGAAACCCGGCGCCACCACAGCCTACAAGACCAAGACCTGAGAAATTCTGTTCTGACATTTTTAATTTGCCTCGGAAGAAATTAGCTCTGTGCCGGCTTTATGCCTGCGGCATAACGATTTGTTCGTAACGATACATCTATACTAACCGAGATTGCTTCGCTTCGCTCGCAATGACACTTCTACACTAACCGAGATTGCTTCGCTTCGCTCGCAATGACACTTCTACACTAACCGGG
>CAZPCO010000555.1:0-2490 GCA_964585025.1 uncultured bacterium
TCAGCCAGGGCAAAACCGCACCTGGCGAAGCGGGAATAAATGAGAAAAGATAGAAGATATTCTTTTCGAGGGCGTGCATGATTAAGCCTGCCTGGCAGCGTTGCGGTTACAATAAAGCCTTACTATCATAAAAACCACCACCAGCTGACTTGCGAAAATTCCGCTGGCAACTTCGATGACAGAAAACCCCAGCCGGTGCAGACCATAGACCAGCAGCAGTAAAAGAAACAGCTTGAGGTTAGATAATACCAGTGTGGGTATTCTCAACCAGGTCGGAGCTTTTTCGAGGGCCAGAAAACCTTCAACCAGAATGATAAAGCTCAGGCAGCCGAGATAATACCCCAAAAATGCCGAAAAGTAAAACTTTTCTGTTTTGAACCAGATAAAAAGCAGCACCAGAGCTACTGCAATACCGGCGATAAGAATGGTAAATTCGCTATGGCGCAGTTTTTTGGTCAGTTCTTCACTGGTCACGTTTAAATGCCCGTATGCTTTCGTTTAATTGCTTCCAGGTCTGCACAGCCGCAGCCGCCAGACCAAAGAAAATGCCGCCCAGTATTCCCCATGGGCCTGTCTGCAGATGTTTGTCGATGTTGTAGCCCGCATACAGCCCGATTGCCAGACAGACGCCTCCGGTAAAGCCGGTGCTCAGCACATTGCCGATAAGGTTCCCCTGACCGGCAAACCTTTTTTCTCCGGGGCCTGTCGTCATATCACCAGAGTCGGCTTCTGCCCTTTGATGTCTTCGATATAGCAGCGAAGCAGTTCTGCGACGCTCCATGCCTGGGCAAAGCAGCCGCGCGGGCAGTGCGGCATATTGCCGTCGAATATTTCCGAGATGCTCCCAAGGCAGGCTTCGCGGTTCAAATGGTTGATGAAAGGTTCTATCATCAGGGAAGCTCGAAGCTGTGATTCCATCGAAAAATTATTGACCTTCAGGTAAGCGCTTATAAACGGGCCGATCAGAAAGCCCCAGACTGTTCCCTGATGGTAAGCACCATCGCGTTTGTGACGGTCGCCGCCGTAGAACCCTTCGTAGCGTTCGTCATCGGGGGCAAGGCTGCGCAGGCCATAAGATGTATAGAGTTTTGCAAAAACCGCATCGACCACCGATTTCTGATCGGCGTGTTCGAGCAGTTCAAAAGGCAGAAAAACAGAGAAAATCTGGTTAGGTCTGAAGGAAAGATCAGGGTTTCCATCGGTTTTAATATAATCGTAGAGCCAGTTCTTGCGTTCGTTCCAGAAAACCTTGTGAAATGAACTTCTGACTTTGCGGGCCAGAGCTGTGATTTCGCGCGAATGCCCTTCAAATTTCTCCTGAAAGATCGCATATATGCGCAGGGCATTATACCAGAGAGCGTTCACCTCAACGGCTTTGCCGTTGCGTGGGGTTACAACCCAGCCGTCAACCTTTGCATCCATCCAGGTCAGCTGCACATCAGGCGTGCCGGCGCTTATCAAGCCGTCTTCCTGATCCATTTTTATTTCGTAGCGGGTTCCATGCTGAAAAGCTTCGATTATCGCCGTCATTCCATCGAAAAGATGCTCGCGCACGAACTCGTAATCATCAGTATATTCGATGAATTTATAAGCGGCGACGAAGAACCACAGTGAGGCATCGACGCTGTTGTAAGACGCGTCGTTCCCGCTGTCGGCGAAGCAGTTTGGCACCAGTCCGTTCTGGATAGCGCCGGCAAAAGTCTGCAGAATCGACCGTGCATCGTCGAATCTGCCGGTGACCAGGGTGAGGCCTGGCAGCGAGATCAGACTGTCGCGGCCCCAGTCGGAAAACCACGGATACCCGGCAATGATCGTACGGCTGCCGGTGCTCTGGCGTTCGACAATAAACTGGTCGGCAGCAAGCAGCAGACGCCGCAGCAAAGGGTCGGTTGAATGTAATGAGCCGGCAATGTTCTCGAGGCGCTGTTCCTCACGTTTGCGCAGATCCATCGGGTTGAAGGAACTAACCGGTCGGTCTGAAAATATCAATGAAGCAGACCCGTTGAACGGGCTGACTTCAAGGTAGCCGCAGGAAAAATCATCTTCAAGAGCCGGCAGGCCGCGTTCTTCTTCCATCTGCAGCAGAATGTCCTTGTGCCAGTTCCGATCTTCACAGAACCTGCCGCGATCCCATCTGATGAACAGCTCTGGAGCGTTCGCGAAAGGCTGCAGGCGCATCTGGCGCTCGAAAATTTCGGCGCAGTTCTCGACGCCGGCGCTTTCATACATGTTGCCGTGAAAATCTCTGAACAGAAAATGAGGTCGGACGCGCAGGCTGACTTTACGGTTATTGCCGAGCAGCTTGTAGGTCACGAGGGTGGTATTCTGCCCGTAAACCATACTGATCGTTTTGATCAACATCACGTCACGAATCTGATAATACCAGGTCGGCAACGGTTCGCGCTCGAAACGCTCCAGGTGTAGATAACCAGCCGGATTTTTGATTTCTTCACTGTGAACGCAGGTCGACAGCGAGTATTCACTTCGGTC
>CAZPCO010000556.1:0-2476 GCA_964585025.1 uncultured bacterium
GACTGGCCGGAAAGTTCTTCGGCAATGGCTGATGACTGTTCGGCATTGCTGGCATTGTTCTGGGTGATCGAATCGATCTGGTTCAGCCCCTGAACGATCTGGGCTATCGATGAAGCCTGCTCTTTCGAGGCAGTTGAAATTTCGGTGCTGAGGTCGACCATCTTGACCGCAGTGCCGACTATTTCTTTGAGATAAACACTGGTCTTGCCGGCAATGTTGGCACCGCTTTCAACTCGCGAACCGGTATCACCGATCATGCTTGCGGTTTCCTGGGCGGCTTTGGCGCTGCGATTTGCCAGATTTCTGACTTCGTCAGCGACAACCGCAAACCCCTTACCGTGTCGACCGGCTCTCGCAGCTTCTACTGCTGCATTCAGAGCCAGAAGATTGGTCTGGAAAGCGATATCATCGATAACCTTGACGATTTTGACAACCTGTTTGCTCGATTCCTGAATGCCGGCAATCGAGGTGACGAGTTCCTGCATGTGCTGATTACCCTGTTCGGCTGTCTTTCTGGCGTTTTCGGCAAGCTGATTGGCAATGACAGCATTTTCGGCGGTCGTTTTCGTCTGCGACTCAATATGGATAATGGAGCTGGAAATCTCTTCAAGAGAAGAAGCCGTCTGCATCGCGCCATCAGATACCGCAGTGCTGGCTGAAGACATCTGATTAGCCATGCTTGCAACCTGACCGGATGTATCATTGATATTGTGGAGGATGCGATTCAGGCTTGAATTCATTTCGGCGAGCGCTTTGCCAAGTTGATCTTTATCTGAGACCAGCTTTACATCTGAAGTCAGATCACCACCGGCAATGGTAGCGGCCAGTTCAGCTTTCTTCTGCTGCGAAACCGCCATCGATCGAAAAGCATCGGCAAGAGTTCCCATTTCATCGTTTGCCGCATAACCGATCTGAACCCCGAAGTTTCCGAGTTCCATTTCCCGGGCAGCGCCGGCTATTTCCTTAAGCGGCACGGTGACGTGATTTTTCAGAATGAAATGCACAAGAAGAATGCCGATGAATAGAAGAACCACAAACAGATTCTGGTTGAACCTTTTCTTTTCAGAAAGATAGGCACTGATGCTTTTAAGCTTTTCCAGAAGCTGATTTGAAGTCATCAGATCGAGTTTTTCAAGCTTTTCCTGAATGGCAGTCTTTTGCGAGGCTACCGCACCAGCCTGTTTCACCAGGTTGTCATTGTTTTCGCCTTCTGCCATAGGGGTATAGGTCTTTACCGCCGCGTCTTCATAATCCTTCATTTCTTTCTGCAGATCTACATAGATTTTATAGTCAGGATGCCCGGGATCGAGCAGACGAAGTATGTCTGCCAAATCTATCAGACATTGCTGCGATGCTTTTCTGGCCTCCTCGATTTTTGAGGTGTCACCGAGAAGAACCGCATCGTTGTATTGCTTGACAAGATTCTGAAACCCGTTCAAAAGCCCCTGGCTGATTCTCGAGGCGGGAAACCTGGCATCCGCAGTGTTGATCAATTCTGCCAACACCATGTCGGTTGAAAGGCTGAAAGTAACCATTGAAATTGCATAACCAACAATAATGGAACAGATGCCCAGCCAGATCTTGAAAATAATCGAATTACTTTTCATAAGCGCTCCTGAACAGGATACTCTATAGGCCAAACCTGGAGACGGTCAGGTTCAAAGAAGCCAACTTCATTACTCAATACATTTAACAGACAATCTGCGTGTAAGTAAAAATGGCAGTTCGCACGCATGTCAAACTGCCACTTTTTACATCTCCGCACCTCATAGCCGCATAAAATGCGGCTTCATTTTACTGCAAGTATTTTTACACCCTCGTGCGGAGTTGAAGGAAGAATGTAACCTACCGCACCTGGATTTTCGCTTACGAATTTTACCACATCTGCTTCAGAAGAAACAGATTTAGGTGGAATTCCCTGACCGGTAAAAACAGCCTGCTTCCAGAAGGTCGAAAACTGCGAACTGCTTTTCTTGATATAGAGCTTGAGAAACTTTTCATGGGTATCACCAGATTCAAGCGTTACTGGAACCGCCTTCATGCCGCCTTCCCAGGAACTTTTTTTGCCAAGAAACATACTGCCAAGATCTTTGGCGGAAATTTCGCTCTGAGCAACCCCTGAGTTGGTAATCACAAGAACTTCTTCGCCTTCGGCGTGACCAATGTATACCATCTGGCTGAACACGAAAATGAATGTCAGTATGAATGCTATTGATTTTTTCATATTGATTCCTTCCTGCGCTTAAAAGTTATAGGTTGTCTTGAGAGCAACCATGTTCCAGTTTTTTTCAGCGCCGGTGGGATTGAGTTCAGTCTGCAGCTGACCGGTACCGATGAACCAGTGATATTCTGTCTTAACACTCCAGTCTGTGGTGATGTTATACCTGAAAGAAACGCTTGTGTCTTTGTGACTCTGGTCTGGCAGCTTGTTGTTCTTGTCAGAAAACAGTTCACTGTGGCACAATGCCCACTCGTG
>CAZPCO010000557.1:0-2462 GCA_964585025.1 uncultured bacterium
AATGAAAGTTCCTCTCCTGGATCTCAAACCGCAATATCAGCAGATCAAAGAAAAAGTCATGCCCGAAATCATGGAAATCATTGAGAATCAGGGTTTTATTCTTGGTCCCAAAGTCGACCGCCTCGAAAAAGAAATGTCTGAATACATCGGTGCCAGGCACACCCTTGGCTGTTCATCAGGAACTGATGCGCTGCTTCTGGCGCTCATGGCTCTGGATATCGGTCGCGGCGACGAAGTCATCACGACTCCCTATACCTTCTTCGCCACCGCCGGCTCCATCGCCAGAGTCGGTGCCGTTGCCCGATTTGTCGACATCGACCCGGCAACTTTCCTGATGCGCGTCGACCAGATCGAAAAACTTATCACTCCTAAAACGAAGGCAATCATGCCGGTGCATCTCTTCGGCCAGTGCGTCGATATGGAACCCCTGATGGTCATCGCATCCAAACATAAACTTGCGGTCATCGAAGACGCTGCTCAAGCTATCGGCGCAAAGTACAAAGGCAAAGACGCGGGCACTTTCGGCGATGCCGGCTGCTTCAGCTTTTTCCCCAGCAAAAATCTCGGCTGCTTTGGCGATGGCGGTCTGGTATCGACAAACCGCAGCGCTCTGCACGAACGCCTGAAAGGCCTCAGAGTTCATGGCGGCCAGGTCCAGTATCAGCACCTGGAAGTCGGTTTGAACGCCCGAATCGACGCATTGCAGGCAGCAGTGGTATCAGTCAAGCTGCCATTTCTGAAAAGCTGGACCGAAGGGCGTCGACACAATGCCGCCATCTACAATGAAATGTTCAGCGGCAACAAAAACATCGTCACGCCGATTGAAAAACCAGATTGTTATCACATCTACAATCAATACGTCATCAGAGTTAACAACCGCGATGCCCTCAAAGCGCATCTTGGCGAAAAAGAAATCGGCTGCTCAGTCTACTACCCGCTCTCATTGCATCAGCAGAAATGTTTCGCCAGCCTGGGCTACAAAAAGGGCGATTTCCCCGAATCGGAAAAGGCCGCCGACACTTCGATCGCGCTGCCGATTTATCCTGAGCTGAAGCGCGAACAGATTGAATTCGTCGCCAATACCATCAACAACTTCACCGCCTGACCGGAACTGCCAGAATCCGGTTACAGTCTGCATTCAAAAATCACCGGCAGTCGAATAGCGCTCCCGGTGATTTTTTTATTGGCGATGGTGCTAAAGTCCGCGGCCCAACCTGCCGATTTATTGAAAGATAAATAATCTGCAGGAGGCAAGTTCATGGTTCAGGAAAGCCTGATTGAAGGAATTTTCAGAAGTCTGAGGAAAAACGCCGGCTGGGCCACGGTCATCATCGGCCTGGCAGTCTGCGCCTCTTTTCTGCTGAACCGCTACGCGCCGACGGTTTATCAGAGCGAATCGCTGCTGCGTGTCATGACTACCGAAAATGCCAGTGAAGTCAGCCTGGCAGCAACGATGCAGGGAATTTTGTCGCAACGAAAAGTAGTTGAGGAAATTGCCCGAAAATGCGCAGTTGCTGAAGATGACATCAGACGTGAAGACGTCATTGCCTTCAAAGATGCTGGTCCGGGCCTCGTAAGCCTTGCCGTTCGACACGAAAACCCCGTCCAGCTCAAAGAATTGGGCAATGCGGTCATTCAGGTTCTTTCCGAACATTTTCTCGGCTACAACTCCGAAGCCCAGGACTTCGCGGTCAAAGCCCTGCAGAATAAGCTGCAGCATCTTGAAACCAGCATTTCCGATCTCCGCAGGCAGCTTGTAAATACGAGCATCGATGAAACCACCAAAGTCGACGATCAGACTCTGAATACAGAAATAGCAATCAACCAGCTTGAAGAGAAGATCGACATCAATACCAGTCGCCTGCAGACCACACCCGCAGAGATTTTCTATTACCAGGAAGAGGAATCCACCAGCTATCAGAAATTCAATCAGGAACTGAAAGATGAACGCAATCAGCTGGTTGAACTTTTCAAAAGCTACAAAGACAAACATCCCCGGGTCATAGCCTGCAGAAATCGCATCAACAGCCTCGAAAGCCGCCTGGCCAATTCGCGCACCCGTGTGCAGAAGAAGAAAAGCAATCCTGATTACCAGGCATTGACTGCTGAAATCAGCTCTGACCGCGACAAACTCGCCGCCCTCAAAAGTCAGCTGACTGAAGAACGCGCCAGGGTCGCCAGCAGCGACAAAAATGCCATTCCTTCCTCTGAAAATATTGCCATGCGCATCTCGACTCTCGAAGAACTGCACCGCAAGACGATTCTTGAACTCGAAGAATCAAAAATAACCAACAGCACCACCGCCGGCCGCATCAACGTTCTGAAAAAAGATGCCAGGCCGCCTGTTACCGTCGGGTTCACTGCCACGCAGCGCGATTGCCTCGCTCTGGCCTCCGGCGTTCTGATGGCAATTTTCCTTCTCTATTCACCGGCTCCCATGAAAGCAGAACTGGTAAGCGTTT